>JBDNAQ010000104.1:0-8224 GCA_039768345.1 Flavobacteriaceae bacterium | reverse complement strand
TGAAATACTGGTACCTTAGCTCAGTTGGTAGAGCAACGGACTGAAAATCCGTGTGTCCCTGGTTCGATTCCTGGAGGTACCACATCAAGCACAAAACCCGCTCCTAAGAGCGGGTTTCTTGTTTTAGGCCGATAGTGACTAAATTATATTTTTGATCTTTGCAATATGAACCTGATCATCGATGCCGGAAATACCTCTGTTAAACTGGCGGTATTTAAAGAAAATGAACTGCTATCGGTTCAGCAAGCCGCTCTGAAGGAATTCGATTCAACACTGGCCACCGTCCTGAACCAATATCCGGAGATCACCGATACCATTGTATCTTCGGTCTCTTTTGAGGATAAGGATTCGCTACGCCTTCTGAACCTATCTGGCCAGGTCATTTACGTGGATCAGCATCTAAAATTGCCATTTGAGAACCACTATGGCTCCCCTGAGTCGCTTGGAGCCGACAGGATTGCATTAGCTGCCTCTGCGGTATTACAATATCCTGATAAAAATGCACTCATCCTGGATGCCGGAACATGTATAACATATGACTTGGTTACAGAATATAAGTGCTATTTGGGTGGTGCTATTTCACCCGGGCTCCATATGCGGTATCGGGCATTGCACGAATACACCTCGAGACTGCCGCTACTTAAGACGACAGATATTGACGAACTGATCGGGAATACAACCGAAAATAGTATCCATAGCGGAGTAATCAATGGTCTGTGTCGAGAAATTGATGGAGTGATCGGCCAGTATCAAAGCCTATATGAACATTTAACAGTTATTTTAACAGGCGGCGACGCGGTATTTTTGTCTAAACGGTTAAAAAAAGCCATATTTGCGCATTCTAATTTTCTCCTGGAAGGCTTGAACTTTTTGCTCGAATACAATAAACGATAGATGATTAGGAAGATCGCAATTGCAGTGCTGTGTTGTACGGCTCTCACCTCATATAGCCAAAACAGTACGATTTCACCTTATTCATTTTTTGGAATTGGAGATCTGCGTTCCGGCGCAACTATTGAAAACCAGCAGATGGGCGGGATTGGAATGTATACAGATAGTATACATTTCAGTCTGCAAAATCCTGCGGCCTTCGGTAAATTAAAACTTACCACCTATACTTTGGCTGGATCACACCGGGAATATAGATTAGAGACATTTGATGATCAACAACGGACTTCCGTTACCAATATGGAATACATCGGCTTGGCCTTTCCTATCGGTAAAAAGATGGGCGTGGGCCTTGGGTTGAAACCACGATCGTCAGTAGGCTATGCACTTGAAGCCGAAAGTATCGATGAAAACGGAAATATTGTTACCAATATTTTCACCGGGGAAGGTGGTATCAACCAGCCTTTTCTGTCATTTGGCGTTCAGCTAGTACCTAATCTTCATATCGGGGCGACTATAAAATATAACTTCGGCTTGCTGGAAAGCCAGAGATTACAGAGCGTTGAAGGGGTACAATTGGGCACCATAGATAGTCGTGAATCGAATATCAGCGGGTTTGACTTTAACTACGGCCTTACGTATACTCCAAAAATCAATGAAAAGTATACCCTGTTTACCTCCGTCAGGGTAAATACACAGGGTAATCTGGAGTCTGCCAATGCACAACGCATAGGTTCATTCGATGTTAACACGGGGGGAGAAGTCGAAGTAGTTGAGGTAGACCTCGAAGCGCTGGGGCTTAAAAACACCGAACTAAAAATACCAACCGCAACTTCATTTGGGCTCGGATTCGGCCAGGTTAAAAAGTGGTTCATCGGTACTGAATATACTTTTCAGGACTTCAGTTCATTCGAAAACTTGCTTATCGACTCCGAGAACCTCGAGTATACCAAAGCCAGCACCATGGCTTTAGGACTATATTTTATACCCGATTATGCCTCATTTACGAGCTATCTTAAACGCGTCAATTATCGAGCTGGATTGAGATACGATAAGACCGGTCTGGTGCTCAATGGTAAGGAGATTGAGAACTTTGGCATAACTTTTGGACTAGGTCTACCACTGGGCGGGGCATTCTCAAATTTGAACCTCGGTTTCGAACTGGGAAGAAGAGGAACTACCGCCGCCGGCCTTATAGAGGAAAGCTATTTGAAAATTGGGATAGGACTTTCACTCAACGACAGATGGTTCCAGAAAAGAAAAATAAATTGATAAAATTTTAGTATTTTAACTGCCTTAAAACCGAATAACACGATGAAAAAGAATCTTTTCTTAATGACGATAGGATTTTTGGGATGCGTGGGGTTAACTCACGCTCAGGCTCAGAATCCGGAATGCATGACGAAGCTTTCGATTTATGCGGAACATGCCAAAGTAAAGAATTACGACGCGGCTTATGAACCTTGGAAAATGGTTTACGAGGCGTGTCCTGATATCAACAAGGCTAATTTTTCACTTGGTGAGAAGATATTGAAACATAAGATTAAAAATAGCTCCGGGGCAGACAAGGATGCTTATATCCAGGATCTTTTAGCCCTTTATGACAGCAGTGGAAAGTACTTTCCAAAGAATTTTAGTCAGGCTGATAGGGCGATCGACAAAGCTCTATTGCAGTACGATAACAAAATGGCCTCGGATGAAGAGTTGTATAATATGCTTGATGCAGCTTTCCAGGGAGACAGTAAAAACTTTAGGAATCCGAAAGCGCTCTATCTCTATTTTTCAAGCCTGGTGGATCTTCACGAAGCAGGGAAGAAGGACCTTCAATCTGTTTTTGACACCTACGATGACGTAAATGAAAAAATAGAGGAAGAAAATAAAAAGCTTACCGATCGGATTACTATATTACTTCCTAAAGAAGATGCAGGAACATTGACTTCAAAGGAAAAAAGACAGCTGAAGGTGGCTACCACAAATTCAGAATCTTATGGTAAGATCGCCGGTAGTATCGATTCTAAATTAGGCGCCCTTGCAGACTGCGGTAACTTAATACCACTTTATCAGAAGAGTTTCGATTCTAAAAAAGGAGATGTCAATTGGGTGAAGCGTGCGGTAGGAAGAATGTTTAGTAAAGATTGCACAGATGATCCCTTGTTTAGTAAAATGGTTGAGGTACAGGCAGAGCTTGATCCATCCGCAGATGTATATGTTTATTTAGGGACACTCAAAACCAAAAACGGGGATAATAAAGGCGCTATTGCCGATTTTAACAAGGCGGTGGAGTTAGAAACAGATTCTTATAAAAGGTCTAACATTCTCTATAAGGTGGCTACTACCCTCAGAAGAAGCAGTAAATCTCAGGCACGAAACTATGCCCAAAAGGCTATCAATGCGAACGCTTCTAATGGAAAAGCATATTTGCTGATCGCTAATCTTTATGCTACCAGTGCGAATCAATGCGGGGAAACCCCTTTTGAAAAAAGAGCTATTTATTGGAAGGCTGCAGATATGGCCCGTAAGGCCGGTCGTGTTGACCCATCATTGAGCTCAAGAGCCGGGCAGTCGGCGGCAAGCTATAGTGCCAAAGCACCTTCTAAAACGGATATCTTTCAATCTGGAATGGCAGGTAAGACACTTACTTTCAGCTGTTGGGTTGGGGGAAGTATAAAAGTGCCCAATCTATAAGGATGACCTTGTTATACCGATACGATTTAAAGACTATTGCCATAGGATTCTCTATGGCAATTCTTTTTGTGGGGTGTCAGGATAATTATAAGCGGGTGGGAGAAGAAGCCGAAAAAAAAATTATCCCACAGGGTGTGGCAAAAAATTTCCGGCTTACCTATACGGAGACGCCCGAGAAGATGAATAGCGAAGAAAGTAAGGAGACAAGGATAATCGCGATTCTCTCTAGTCCATTAAGCGAAGACTTCGACAATCACGATTTCAGATACCGTACTTTTCCGGATGGACTGCTGGTAGAATTCTATGATGATCAGCAGCATAGAAGTATCATAAAAGCCGACTATGGCATTATCTATTCTCTAACCAATGTGATCGATCTGAGAGGAAATGTCGTTATTGAAACCCATGATGGAAAAATGCTAGAGGCCCCTCAATTATATTGGGACAGAGGGAACGATTGGATTTTTACCCAGGAAAAGTTTAGATATACCAATCCGGAAGATGGAACTATTATGGATGGTGAGGGAATGGACTTCAATAAAGATTTTAGTTATTTTAATGCACATAAGACCTTCGGTCTGATGACCATAAAAGAAGACCCATCATGATCAAAATATTACGCTATACCGAATATCTCTACCTGGCAGTTGCGGTTATTTCGATTTATAAAATCGCAGAATTATGGAACATTGACCGGGAGCGCACCTACATCTTTATCTTCTTCGCTGTGGTATCTATCGGCATGTTCGCCTTTCGCAGAAGTTATCGCAAGAGATTTGAAAGACGTCAGAGAGATAATAAGTCTTAACGGTGGAATCCTATATCGTAATTATCGTCATAGCACTTTTGTTATCTGCCTTTTTTTCAGGGATGGAGATCGCCTATGTCTCGGCGAATAAGATACACATCGAACTTGAAAAAAAACAAGAAGGCATACTTGCAGGGGTGCTCGACAGATTAACACGAAGGCCTTCCAAGTTTATTGCGACCATGCTTATTGGAAACAATATCTCACTTGTGGTCTACGGTTTGTTCATGGGCGACCTGCTCATGAATTGGTTTACCAGTAAGCTGCCCTCTCCATATCCTTTTGTTCAGATTTTGCTCACCGATTTCAGTTTGCTTAGTCAAACGTTAATTTCCACCGTTATTATTTTACTTACGGCCGAGTTTTTCCCTAAGGTGCTTTTTCAGATCTATGCCAACAAATTGATCAAGTTCTTTGCCATTCCAGCCTATTTTTTCTATTGGTTATTTTCATTGATCTCCGAATTTGTGATCAAAGTCTCCGATGTAGTGCTTAAAACCTTTTTAAAAACCGATGGAGATGAAGTACAGCTGGCATTTAGCAAGATCGAACTCGGAGATTATATCACCGAACAAATGGAAACGGTGGAAGAGGAAGATGAGGTGGATTCGGAAATTCAGATCTTTCAAAATGCATTGGAATTCTCAGAGGTAAAGGCCCGTGAAGTTATGGTGCCGAGAACGGAGATTATGGCAGTAGAAATTCATGAATCTCCCAAAAACCTGGTTAAACTCTTTACCGAAACCGGCTATTCTAAAATTCTGGTTTATAAAGACACGGTAGATAACATCATTGGTTATGTGCACTCTTTTGAGCTTTTTAAGAAACCTAATACCATCAAGAGAATATTGCTGCCGGTGGAATTTGTCCCTGAAACCATGCTGATTCACGACATCCTGAATGTACTGACAAAAAAACGCAAGAGCATTGCTGTTGTGTTGGATGAATACGGTGGGACATCTGGCATCATGACAGTGGAAGATATCGTTGAAGAATTATTTGGTGAGATTGAAGATGAACACGATTCGACCGATCTTCATGAAGAACAACTAGACGAGAATAGTTTCGTATTCTCAGCACGACTTGAAGTTGATTATCTGAATGAGAATTACAGGTTAGATCTGCCTGAAAGTGAGGAATATGAAACACTTGGAGGGCTGATTGTAAGTGAAACAGGTGAAATCCCGGAAAAGGATTCAAAAATTAGTGTAGATGCGTTTCAATTTACCATTATGGAAGTATCCAATACAAAAATCGATCTGGTAGCTGTTAAAATCATTGACAAACAATAGGTTGAAAGGCAAATAAATAGGACGACTACGGTTTTTATATTTAGGTGGAAAGTGGTAATTTCGCCAACTGATTTAAATAATCCCGACAATGGCAGTTTTAGAGAATATTAGAAAGCGAACCACGGTGTTGATATTGATTATTGGAATGGCGCTGTTTGCTTTTGTGATTTCAGGAATCTTTACAAGCAACGATTTCAGCGGAGGCAAAGTAGGCAGTACGGTTGCTGAGATCAACGGTGAAGATATATCAATCGATGATTTTCGCAGAAAAATTGAACGAATTTCACGAAGGAGCGGACCCACTACTTCTTCTCTCCAATTGGTCAATACTGTTTGGAGTCAGGTAGAACGTCAGACTATTCTGGGTCAGGAATTCGAAGATTTGGGAATCGCTATTGAACAAGACCAGATTATCAATGTGATTAAATCGAGTCCTGGTATTGCGCAGAATCCACAATTTGTTGATGAGAACGGGGTTTTTGATGAAAACAGGTTTAAAGAATTTATCGCAGATTTAAGGGTTAATGCACCATCACAATACGAAGATTGGTTACAGGACGAAGAAATGATCATTCAGAGTGCAAAAGAACAAACCTATTTTAATCTGGTTAAAGCTGGCGTGGGAGCAACACTTAAGGAAGGTGAATTGGATTATAAGCTGGCGAATAACAAAGTGAGTTTAAGATATGTTAGAGTGCCTTATGCATCTATCGCTGATAGTTCAGTGATCATTAGCAAGAAGGAGATCGCCGACTATATCAACGCCCATCCTGACGAATACAAACAAGAGCGGGCGCGGGATGTGCAGTTTGTCTATTTCGAGGAAAAGCCTTCTGCCGAAGATATTGCTCAGGCAAAAGAAGAAATCACCAACCTCCTGGAAGATTCAGTTGAGTATCTGGAAGAAAAGGATACCACCGACACTATCCCTGGCTTTAGGAACACTGCGGACCCAGCTGCTTTTCTTGACCGAAATTCCGATAATAAATTCGATACAATCTATAAAGCCAAGAGCAGCTTGCCGGCAAGATTTGCCGATACCCTGTTTGCATTGAAGGTAGGGGAGGTATTTGGTCCATATCGTGATGGAGATTACTTTAAAGTGGCTAAAATGATCAATCGGAAACCCGAAGCTTCTGTCAAAGCGAGCCATATATTGATCACCTATGAGGGGGCCACTCGTGCAAATCCGGAGATCAAAAGAACAAAGGAAGATGCCGAAGAGGAGGCGAATAGGCTTTTGGCTGAAGCCCTGAAACCGGGAAATGTATTTGCCGAACTTGCAAGAGACAACTCCGATGGGCCATCGGCTCCTAAGGGAGGAGATCTCGGCTATTTTGAGGAAGGCGTAATGACCCCGAAATTCAACGATTTTGTTTTTGGTAATGCAACAGGTCATATCGGCCTTGTAGAAACAGAATTTGGTTATCACATCGTTCGGGTTGATGACAAAAGGGATTTAGTGCAGATCGCTATTCTTACCCGTGAAATTGAACCTTCAGAAGAGACCCTGAATGGCTTGTTTACAAATGCCACAAAATTTGAAATGGAGACCACCTCTGCAGATCGCACTTTTGACGAACTGGCTAAGGAGAGCGAATATGCAGTTCGTCCGGTTAACAAGATCAAGGAAATGGATGAGTATCTTCCCGGATTGAATTCCCAAAGGAATGTTGTCCAATGGGCATTTAATGAAGAAACTGAAATCGGGGATATCAAACGTTTCAATATCAACAACGGTTATGCAGTAATACAGCTTACGGCCAAGTACGAGGAAGGCCTCAAGGCTGTAGAAGATGCTTCCGCCCAGGTTTTACAGATACTGAGAAAGGAAAAGAAGGCCGAACGTATCATTGCTGAAAATACAGGAAAGAGTCTCGAACAAATTGCTACAGATAACGCAACTTCTGTTTCCTCGGCCACCTCACTTACGGTAAAAGCTCCAACCATACCAGGTGCAGGGAAAGAATCATTAGTGGTAGGCACTGCTTTTTCAATGAATCAGGGAGAGACCTCAGGTCTGATACAAGGGGAAACAGGTGTATTCATGTTTGAAGTTGTAGGGAAGGAAGATGCGCCATCATTAGAAAATTATGTACCCTATGCTAACGATCTGAAAGCGGCGAGTGCGGCTAAGGTCAATGCCACAGTATACAATGCTCTTCTGGAAAATGCCGATATTGAGGACAACAGAGCTACTTTTTATTAGTAGGAATTAAAACCATAGGCTGTTTATCGTACCATTTCGCTGTACGTCAATACGGTTTTGTATCCCTTGTTGAGAAAGTAGGTTCGATCTTCGTCTCTGCTTGCCGCTAGTACAAAATCTCCTCCCCAGGCTCCTAAACTCTTCACAACTCCCTTGTAGTTTGGGAATAATTCGTCCTGAATTCTGGTAAGTTGCAATCTATTGGCCATAAGATTTTCATGTGCTGCCAGGACTTCCTGGAAATTTTTTAGATTATTACATTTGATCAATTCCCTGGTAAGTGAGGAAATTTGTTCGATCAATGCTGGCTTTTCCACCTCGAGCGATCTATAGCGTTCAATC
>JBDNAQ010000103.1:0-2844 GCA_039768345.1 Flavobacteriaceae bacterium | reverse complement strand
TCCGCCCGGTAAATAGAAATCCATTCCGGTCTTAGTCTGTATCTCTACAAGTTGGTTCCTGACTTCAATAGGTCTTAGGCAGACATGTTCTCGGAGTTCATTGAATTTAGGTAATGTTTGTACTCCAGGCCGATCGAGGATGCCATAACCTTCAGACCCGGACCAGCCACTTTTAACTTTGTGGTACCAGTCGTCTATAAGTGCAAGTTCGAACGGACTTATCTGACCATTGCTGAGGGCTTCGGCTAAACGCGGTTTTATAGCCGGATATAGTGTATCTCTTTCGGCATATTCCCGGGAGATCGAATTGTGATGGCTCAGTATAGTCGTCATCCAGGTGTCATTGCCAATAAGTTGTTCGCCAGGGTATCCATGAGACTTTAAAATCTCGTCTAACTCAGCCATTTGACGTTCGCTATGGGGTGCAAATTTTCGCTCGGCATACCGGTCCTGGGCTTTTGCACTAAAAGTAAACAATGCCCCAAATGCCTTCCACTGATCCCTGGAAGCCATTTTTTTAACACGTTTCCGTAAAGAGGCGTTCAGACCAGCTTTATATTCTGCCCTGAGTTGTGAATAGTCTTTTTTTATGGCTTTAAAACCTTGGTCTCTGCGCAATGGATCCAAAAATTTGTTTTTACGGATCTGTTTCATTGTCCATCCGCCCAATACGCCTTGTCGGAGAAAGTTCCGGGCCTTGTCCATTTGGTTGAGCTTCAAAGCCAGTTGCGTGGCTACTTTGTAATCCCGCAAGAAAACAAAGTTGTGGGTATCGATCAATGTATCATAGAATCGGAGGGCATCGGCAAACCGTTCCTGGTTGATTAGTTTTTCGGCTACAAAAACCTGCTGGTGATAGCTGCCATAATCCTGTTGCCCCTGTCCGAAAACGGAATGGAAAAACAGTATTGTGGGCAATGCGAAAAAAAGTATCTGTTTGATCAACAAAGAAAGGGGATCGGGTTAGAGCTATGCAGCCATCCCGTCGCCCACAGTATTAAATGAACATCTAAGTTAGAGTACTAAAAGCAATCCGATATTGGCATTTCCCCAGGTGGCATTATCGGAGATCGATTCGTATGAAAGCGTAAGTTCAAAGAGTCGGAGTATACCGAAAGCGAGGACCGGTCTTATATAAAATCCGCCATCCAGAAAATCTGAAACCCCAAGAGCATAACCAACATCCACACCACCTTGTAAAATACCCAGGAGGCTTACCCTGCCTGCAATTGCCAGCGGTACGAATTGTGCATCGTCGACGGTGAGGCCGGGTGAGATCTCCTCACCGAAAAAATTACGGAAGCCCACAGTTGGACCCAGACGGACCAGCGCTTTGCGTTTGCCAAATAGGTAGTAGGCATCGGCACCGAGTGCAAAAGTTGAGATGTCACTGGCGTCTCCCAGCGGCACACCACCGGAAATACCAATCTTAAAAGTTCCTTGTGCCTGAAGGCTGGTAATCAAAAATACCCCAGTGAAAAAAAATAGCAGTAATTTTTTCATAATGCGAATGTTTTTATATACTCGAAGTTAAGAAAATATGTAATACTGTTTTGATCCTGTGAAAAATTTCAGTGTTGACCATGTTTGGAAAAAACTTTGATTCGTGTACATCAATACATGGTATTCGGATTAGCCGATTCCTTTGGTATTTGCTGAATAGCATCCCAGTGTTCACATATCTTTCCGTTCTGATCGAATCTGAAAAAATCCATGGTTACATATTGGTCGTTCCCCGGCCAAATCTGATGGGTATGCAGGGCGACCAGATCGCCTTCCGCAATGCAACGAACAAACTCAATTGATTTGTCAGGATAATCCTTGGCCATCCTTACAAAATAATCGATAAAACCCTGTGTCCCGTCTGCCACATCGGGATTATGCTGGATATATTCCTCACCTACAAATTTTTCTATGGCCAGTTCTGGATTTCCCATATAGGCCATTTTATAAAATTCGATGGCGTTTTTTTTATTCATTACAAGGTCCATAAGATCCGCGTTACCTAATAATATGAATTTGGAATTTGATGATTTGAAACCGGTTTTCGCATAATTCTAATTACCCAACACAATGTGCCAATTCCTTTCTATATTCTGTTATTTTATTGAATTAATAGTTGGGTCGCCATTATAGATGTCCACAACATTTTTCCATTGACCATCGTTTTGTTTTTTCCAGATCTCCACCCCTTTATTGTAAATCACGGTCGTATTGCCAAGTGTGTCTGTTGGGATTCTGAAGTAGTTTTTGATCAGTACGTATCCGAGGTCGCCACCTTTTGAAACAAAGGCCTCCTGGGGTTCCCATTGCACCTCGAAACCGGGAATTTGCATGGATTCTTCCACCATTTGGCGGATTGCAGTGATCCCCTTCATGGCGGGATCATCGGGCGACATGATTACAGCATCATCGGCCCAAAAGGAAACTACTTTTTCTACATCACGTTCCATAGCTGCCTGTGCCCAATCCTTGGAGAGTTGCATGAGTTTTTCAGCCTCTGCATTTTGGTCAATGGGTTTGTCTCCACAGCAATAGGACAATATAATAAATGGGATAAGAAATAATTTTTTCATGGGTCTATATTATTTTGATGGTTTAGCCCTTCAAAAACTGATCACGGAACTGACCCAGATCATGTTCTAGTTCTCTTAAAAGTACGTATTTGCGGCTCAAGTTCAAATTTTTCGTAACCAGGATTTGGGCAGACCTCAGAAGAATGGGGCATCGTTTGGTAAAAGTGGTTCATGATGGGGGACATCAATTTGCCGGGCTATAGAATCACTTTTGTCATTGTTATAAACGGAGTTGATAAACGGATAAGGATTATAGATCAAATTCTTG
>JBDNAQ010000102.1:0-2508 GCA_039768345.1 Flavobacteriaceae bacterium | reverse complement strand
GCGAAAGCGGCCACTCCTGCAAAGAAGGCTAGCGCTCCTGAAAAGAAAGCTGCCGTAGCTAAAAAATCTGCTCCAAAAAAGGCAGCCGCCAAACCAGCAACAGACCTCGCTGGTAAAACCGTAGCTGAATTGAAGGAAATGGCAAAAGCCAAAGGCATCACCGGTATCTCGTCGATGAAGAAGGCTGATTTGATCAATGCATTGAGTAAGTAAGAAATATTAAAAACATTACATCATGGCACATAAGAAAGGTGTAGGTAGTTCTAAAAACGGAAGAGAATCCGAATCGAAACGACTCGGAGTTAAAATATTTGGGGGACAGGCTGCAATGGCCGGAAATATTATCGTAAGGCAAAGAGGCACTAAGCACAATCCTGGCGAAAATGTTTATGCTGGTAAAGACCACAGTTTGCACGCCAAGGTTGATGGTATCGTACGTTTTGAAAAGAAAGCGAGTGGTAAATCGTATGTTTACATCGATCCATTCAGCGCATAAAATTCAGTATTTTAAATAAAAAACCCCGGAAGAACCGGGGTTTTTTTATGGATTAGCTTTAAGGATCGACAGTCGAGCCCCGCTGTTCAAATCAAGATTTCTGCAACCTCCTGCCAGCTGTTTGCTCTTTCGAAACCATTTGAGTGAACATTATGCGGTGAGGTAAACAGAATAGACCTCCCATTGAATTTTGTGAGATTATAACTGCGATCATCGATCAGGATATCTCCGTTTAAAATATGCTTGTCTCCACAAAGTATCCTGTTCTTCCAACTGATAAAAGGGAAAAACTCATCGAGCCAATCCGATTTCTCTTTTAGCGAATTAGGATATTGCATAGCAGCCGAGGCGATAAAAAGATCGTAGCGTTTTACAAGTTGTTCCATGATTTGCTGACTTCCCTCAATCGGATTCAGCATGCTGAAAAAGCCATCGCGGGTGGCATGCATTCGCACACTCTTCTGCCTTTCTGCAGGGACACATTGCCATACTTCCTTTCCATAACATTCCTCTAATGTGAGTTGTTCATCGAAATCACGATTATAAAGATCAATATGTGCCATGTAAGTGTCGGCGATCACCTCATCCATGTCGACAAATAGTGTCATATTCCAAAATGTTTAATATTCAAAGATAAGCCGATTATAAACACCAACCCCCGGCTTATAGCCCGGGGGTTTTATTATGAAGACCGTAATTCTTTAATATCGGTAATAGTCCGGTTTAAAAGGTCCTTTTACTTTTACTCCGATATACTTGGCCTGATCCTCGTTAAGTTCGGTTAATTCAGCACCAAGTCGTCCCAGATGAAGCCTTGCTACCTTCTCATCCAGGTGTTTAGGCAACATATAGACCTTATTTTCATACTGATCGCTATTCTTCCAAAGTTCTATCTGGGCAAGCGTCTGATTGGTGAACGAATTACTCATCACAAAACTCGGATGCCCAGTGGCGCAACCGAGGTTAACCAATCGCCCCTCTGCCAGAATAATAATATCCTTACCATCGATCGTATACTTATCTACCTGGGGTTTAATTTCGTCTTTGGTATGGCCATAATGCTCGTTCAGCCAGGCCATATCAATTTCATTATCGAAGTGACCAATATTACAAACGATAACCTTATCGCGCATTGATTTAAAGTGATCTTCGAGAAGAATATCTTTATTTCCAGTTGCTGTGATCACCACGTCGGCCTCGCTGATCACACTCTCAAGCCGTTTCACTTCGTAGCCGTCCATACAGGCCTGAAGCGCACAGATTGGATCTATTTCTGTAACAGTTACAATGGCTCCGGTCCCCCTGAATGATGCGGCAGTACCTTTGCCAACATCACCATAACCTGCAACAACAACTTTTTTTCCGGCGAGCATGGTATCGGTAGCCCTTCGTACTGCATCCACAGCGCTTTCTTTGCAGCCGTATTTATTGTCGAATTTAGATTTGGTCACCGAATCGTTCACATTGATGGCTGGCATCGGAAGTACTCCATTTTTAAAGCGCTCGTAAAGACGGTGAACTCCAGTAGTGGTTTCTTCAGAAAGACCCCTGATGCCAGTGGTAAGTTCAGGATATTGATCCAATACCATATTAGTGAGGTCGCCTCCGTCGTCAAGAATCATATTTAATGGCTCGCGTTCTTCTCCGAAGAAAAGCGTCTGTTCTATACACCAGTCGAATTCCTCTTCAGTCATCCCTTTCCACGCGTAGACCGGAATTCCAGCGGCAGCGATGGCTGCGGCTGCATGGTCCTGCGTTGAAAATATATTACACGAACTCCAGGTTACATCGGCCCCTAATGCCACCAGGGTCTCTATAAGAACCGCTGTTTGGATTGTCATATGCAGACATCCGGCTATTCGAGCACCTTTCAAAGGCTGACTTTCATGATACTCTTCACGTAATGCCATTAAACCGGGCATTTCCGCCTCTGCTAATTCTATTTCTTTTCGTCCCCAGTCTGCAAGGGAAATATCTTTTACTTTAAAAGGTACGTAAGGGACTGTCTTGGT
>JBDNAQ010000101.1:0-5178 GCA_039768345.1 Flavobacteriaceae bacterium | reverse complement strand
GATGGAGGTAGACCAATGGTTTAATTCGCTTACTCCACCCCAGCAAATCGTAAACGGGCCTAAATACGAAGCCATTACCCGAATATTAGGCGCTGCAAACAATTTTTTATTCAGATTGGATGATGCCCGTCAAAACGCATTGAACTCTACCATACAATATAGTATCGACAAAAAACAAAAAGATCTCTGGAACTTTGTTATAGGAACACAGTACCAACTCAATAAGAATTTTATGATCCGTGCAGAATACGGATTCCTGGGTTCACGTACCCAGTTTATCGGCGGCATACAATACCGATTCCGACTTTAGAACTTACAACAAGTCTTAAAAGGCAATACTCCAGGCAAGGATCAAAGAGTTGGTATCTGCCCCCAGCTCTTTTAGCGTTTCAGAGCGCAGGTAAACAATTTTGGCGGCCTGATTCTTGCCCAGTGGGAATCCGAATGAAAGTGCAGCCAGAAGGTTCGACCTTACATCATTATTGGGTAGCCGGTTCACCACCGATTGCCCACCGAGTCCGTAAGCGGCACTTAAGGAGAGCCAGGTGCGGGAAGGGAATCGCCTGATGATGTGCGTCTGTGCAGCAAATAAAGGATCCTGTTTTCTTTCACCATCATTAAAAAAATCGTTGTTGGCCGTAAAAATTAAAACGGAAGCAGTCAGTTCGTACGACCATAGCCCCCAATTATGCATCATCCCGATCTGTGGCCTGAATATAAACTGATTCAATCCCAGGTTGAGCAGCCTATCCGCATTATATTGACCTAAAGGAATCGAGATACCTAAAGAAACTCCTATAGTAGTATACTTTGAATGTTCAGAGAGGTATTGCATTAATTCCTGTCGGTTCGACGCAGGCGGACCGGTAAGATGAAGTGATATTCGGACTCGGGGATCGGCCAGCCCCCTTCTGGATGTTTCAGCAGAAACACCGCTTAATAAGCCCTGCCAATGAGCAAAATTAAAGGGAATGATTGCATCCAAACGACCAGCCATATTGCCTAATTTTAGCGGAATTACCGCCGTTGCCAACACGGAATGAACATCCACCTCAACATCTTCAATATCCAGGACAGGATCAAATAGAACGTCTCCGTAACTATAGGCATAACCAGCTCCGATAACCTGATTCCCAAGCGGTAAATTTCCCCAGCGCCTGGGTTCAATGTCCTGACCATTTGTAATTTCAACCGTCATCAGAGATAAAAAAAGTAATAATAGAAAACCGGGGTGAAAGTGCATGGTTCAAGGGAATATTATAGAGGAAATATAATGCATTTTAATAATTAGCTTGTCTGCCTGAGGTGATATTGCTTATATTTCCGCTGTATTAAGACCATAGCCATTTGAATAGTTTATCAAAATCAATCAGAGCGCCAGAGTAACTTATCAAGCCGGCTGAATCATTTTTTAATGTCCCAGGGAAACCCTTCACAGAATGTATAAGACCAAGCAAAGATTTTTACTGCTGTTCCTAATTATAGCCGGCTATACCCAGGTAAATGCACAGGTATTGCTTTCGGTTATTTTTGGGGATAAGCTCAATTCTGACAAGATCGAATTTGGCCTCGATGGGGGCTTAAATTGGTCTCAGATTTCAGGCTTGGAATCTTCTTCCTCAAGACGTACGTTTAACATCGGTTTCTATTTTGATATCGCCATGAAGAAACAATGGAGCCTCTATACCGGGGTCCTGGTAAAAGCACAACTCGGTACGGATAAGTTGAGTGAAGAGGATCTTGCCTTTCTGGAAATTACCCCCCAGGAAGAGGAAGGTACCTATGCACAACGCTTGAGTTACTTCCTGGTCCCTGCACTTATGCGATATAATTTTAAAAACCGCATCTATGTAGAGGCCGGCCCGCAGTTTGGCCTTATGCACAAAGCGAGCGTAGATTTCAGCTCAGACCAGGACAATTTGGAAATACGTATTAAGGAGTTTAATAAGGACAGAATCAACAGGATCGATGCCGGTCTTTCAGGAGGGGTTGGTTATCGTTTAAGGCCGAGGAAGGGAATGAGCGTAGGACTTCGATATTACTACGGTTTTGTGAATGTATATAAAGAAAGATCAGGCACTAATAATAGTTCGATTTTTGCCAAGGTGACAATCCCTATTGGTGCAAACAAAAAGGATAAGGACGAAGATCAACAATAATGGATTTGCGCTGCCTGTATAACACATCGGAACTTTGATTCCGCAGCTGAAAGGACCTGGTTTTAATGAATATGGTTATTGTATTAATCAGGGGGATTTAGTACTTTCATAGCCCCACTCAAAAGGCACCCAATAATTAAATTTTAATAATCTTTAATAGTGTTAACAGCTTTTCGACAAAAGCATACCGCTTGAAGACTATTGACCTTTATACCAATCACAATGAAAAAATTTAACTTTTATCTTCGAACTTTAATTATTACACTACTTCTAGTGGGCCCGAACTTAATAGCACAGGACCCTGTTCCGAGTGAGGATGCGCTTAAGGGTGCCTATCCGGAACGTAAAAATTATTCGCCCTATGCCGGGCGCAATTTCCCTACACAGGTTTTTTGGGGAGAAACCCATTTACATACTGGGATGTCAATGGACGCTGGTGCTTTTGGAGCCAGGTTACTACCTGAAGACGCCTACCGCTTTGCGCGGGGACAGGAAATTAAGTCATCTACCGGTCAAATGGTAAAGCTGGGCAGACCCCTGGACTTTCTTGTCGTAGCAGACCATTCCGACAACATGGGATTTTTTCCACGCTTGCTCTCCGGAGAGCCGTCTATGCTTGCCGATCCTACAGGCCGTCGCTGGTATGATATGGTACAGGCCGGAGGCCAGGAAGGGGTAAAGGCTGCTGTTGAAGTCATTCAATCACTTACCCAAAATACGATGCCAAAAGCATTGGCATCATTACCCGGATCTGAGGCCTATGCCTCTGCCTGGAAAATAACTGTCGAGGCCGCTGAAAAATACAATGAACCGGGTAAATTTACCGCCTTTATTGGCTATGAGTGGACTTCAACAGACAAAGGTTTTAACCTGCACAGAGTAGTCGTCTATCGGGATGGAGGTGACAAGGCGAGTTCTATGGAACCCTACACCACGATTCCACCGCTGGGTAGCCCTAATCCACCCGATCTTTGGAAATGGATGACAGACTATGAGGCTAAAACCGGTGGTAAACTTCTGGCTATTGCACACAACGGGAATATGAGTAACGGATGGATGTTTCCCGAAACAACTAACCGTTATGGTACCGTAGTAGATAAGAAATATGCCAGCGATCGGATACGCTGGGAACCGCTATATGAAATTACGCAAATTAAAGGGGACGGTGAGACACATCCTTTTTTATCACCCAATGACGAATTCGCAGATTATGAGACATGGGATCTGGGGAACCTGGACCTTAGCGAGATGAAAACCGATGATATGCTGCAATACGAGTACGCCCGCAGTGGACTTCTACTGGGATTAAAACTGGAACAAAAGCTGGGTATAAATCCATATAAAGTTGGATTTGTCGGGGCAACCGATAGCCATACCGGTCTGTCTACGGCGGAAGAAGAGAATTTCTACGGTAAGCACTCAGGTATGGAACCGAATATTAAGCGTATGGAACATCCCATGGCAAAGGTTGGAAATGCTGAATATTCAGGTTGGATGCCAGGCGCTGCCGGCTATCAGGGTGTTTGGGCGAAAGAGAATACCAGAGAAGCCCTGTTCGATGCTATGATGCGAAAAGAAACCTATGGCACTACGGGTCCCAGGATTATCGTTCGCTTTTTTGGTGGTTGGGATTTCAACGAAAAAGACACCAAAAGCCGATTGCCCGCAGATGCTGGCTATTATAAGGGCGTTCCAATGGGTAGCGACCTTGCCAATGCGCCCTCAGGGAAATCCCCATCTTTCCTTGTTGCTGCCAGGAAAGACCCTTATTCAGGTAATTTAGACCGGATACAGATCGTAAAAGGCTGGGTGGATAAAAAAGGAAAAGAATACGAAAAGGTCTATGACGTAGTTTGGTCAGGAGATCGTCAGCCAGGTGCTGATGGGAAACTACCTGCCGTTGGGAATACCGTTGATATGGAAACAGCTACCTGGACGAATACCATAGGGACACCGGAGTTGATCTCTGCCTGGACCGATCCTGATTTTGATCCTAAGCAACGGGCTTTTTATTATGCCAGGGTCATCGAGATCCCCACTCCCAGGTGGACCTTGTTCGATAAAGTCCGAATGGGAGCGGTGGTGCCGGATGGCGTTCCTTTAACGACCCAGGAAAGGGCCTATACGAGCCCGATTTGGTATACACCGAACTAAACTGGCAGACGGGTTAACAGAAGACGGATGACGGCTAACTATGAGAAACTACCTGTTTGCCGTAGGCCGTCCGCAACAAATTAAAATAGATAAATAAATATATTCAAAATGATTAGACCAATTTTATTACTAGCAGCCATACTTTTGGCACTTACAACTACGAATGCACAATCGGCTGAGGAGGAAATAGACCTTATGCAATCTGTCTTTGGGATGGAAAAGAAAGAGATGTATTCCAATTTTATCACGGCTAAAGGGCCTGTGGCCGCTAATTTTTGGGGCCTCTACGACGAGTATGAGGCAAAGCGCAAAGCCTTGGGAAAGAAAAGGATCAGCTTGTTAAAGGAATATGCAGATAACTATGACACACATAGCCCGGAAAAATTAGACGGGATGATGAACGCCATGATCAAACAGAAGTCTAGTCTGGATAAGTTGATGAATCAGTATTACAAGAAGATTCGTAGCTCCGCAGGTTCTAAGGCAGCAGCCCAGTTTCTTCAGATGGAAACATTTATATTGGCCGCAACACGGATCACGATTATGGAAAATATTCCCTTTATCGGCGAACTGGAAATGGATTAATAATAAGTGAAAAGTGATAAGTGATAAGTGATAAGTGAAAAGTGAATAGTGAATAGTGAATAGTACTTTCATTACTTAGCTTTAAATTGAGGGACGTTAAATCCTAAGATGAGAAGTCCTTTAAGAGATAAGAGTTATGAATTTGCTATTAATATTGTCCTGCTGACCAGGGATTTGCAGAAAAAGAAGAAGGAATATGTAATGAGTAAACAGCTTCTAAGAAGTGGTGCTGGAATAGGTGCACTGGTTCGTGAAGCAGAATTTGGGAGAAGTAAAAAAG
>JBDNAQ010000100.1:0-8453 GCA_039768345.1 Flavobacteriaceae bacterium | reverse complement strand
CCAGATTACTGTGATAGAGCGTTTCGTCCATGCTACCTTTAGTGAGGCCAAAAAGGCTATCATCAGACCATATCGCATATTGCGATACCCCATTCCCTGTTTAACCGCCATAGAACTCTGGTAGGATGCCCCGGTAGGGCGAAGATGTTTTACCTTAAGTTCGGGCAGGGTCTTCATCTTGTAGCCATGCAGTTCAATAAGAAATGTATCGGCTGTGTCCCAACCGAGGCCAGGTCTTAATCCCCCCATAGCCCTGATACATTTAGTACGATAAAGTTTTAGAGGACCTCTGACATGAGTATGGTTGGCGATAGATTCATAAACCCATTCATCAGCTCGCTTAATATACAATAAGCCCGAACAAAGGCCTAATTCAGGATCTTGTCTAAAAGCTTGAAAGACTCGTTCAAAATAATTCTCCGGTAATAAGATATCAGCATCGAATTTACCGATAAGTTCAAATTCATCCCCAAGTAAAGACATGCCGTAATTGAAGGCATTTACCACCTTGGCTCCCGGGCGATGTATAGCTTCTGAACTGTGCCGTGCACTCTTGATCCAGGGGTGTAAATCGCTGATCGCAGTAACGATCTGGAAGGTATTATCTTGTGAATTGTCGTCTACTACAAGAACCAAATCGGGTCTTACGGTCTGGGAAATATAGTTTTCCAGGCATGACTTTATATACCTTTCCTCATTATGTGCCGGTATAATTATGGCTGTTTTCAACATATTTGTAATAGAGCGCACATTACCGTTTTCCCTTTTAAATTCATATAAGGATTAGTCAGGTTACCGATTTGCGCCTTGCGTAAACAATATAATAACGGGGTGTAAAATACCTCAGGAGTGGTCTGAAACCGATTTTTTTTACCGGGTTTGTCCACTTGGCACGATCTATTATCTCCCAGCCGGCTTTTTCCAATAACCAATCGAATTGCCAATCTTCGAATTCATGAAAATGCCTGTCCCACGGATCCCGTTCGTTCCGGTAAGCAGCTGCAAACCAAAGTCGTAGCGGAATGCTTGCCACCAGGTATTCACATTTAATGTCTCGTAACAGGTTAAATGGCGCAACCAAATGCTCAAAAATTTCAAAGGCTGTGACCACCGTTGCATCGGACTGCAAAACTTTGGCGAGATCCATATCCAGATCTTCACCTTCTGTATTTTCGACAGAATATCCCGCCTCCATCATCCTTTCAGAGAACGGATTAGGCACACCTAAGTCGAGAATTTTTTGGTCTGAGGAAATATGCTTCTTAAGAAACGCCATTGTATGTCGGTAGCGTTTCTCAGGAAAATAATTTGCATACATTTTTAATGATTATAAGAACAAGGGGTCAGCATCTGTAGACTATCGCGTTGATATTCATGCCTGCACCGACACTGGCAAATATAATAACATCTCCCTTTTCAACCCTTTGATTCTCCATTTTTCCACGGCGCACGGTATCGAATAAGGTAGGAATGGTCGCCACCGAGCTATTGCCCATATTATGAATATTCATCGGCATAACACCTTCGGGCATTTTACAGCCATAGAGCCTGTAGAACCGTTTAACAATAGCTTCATCCATTTTTTCATTGGCCTGATGAATGAATATTTTTTTCACCTGATTTATATCAGTTTCACTTTTATCCAGGCAGGCTTTCATTGCTTGGGGAACATGTGAAATTGCGAACTCATATATTTTCCGGCCATACATTTTTATATATTGTCTGTTGTCTGCGACCGTTTTTTTATGTGAAGCGCCGCTATATAAATAATATGCTTCTTCATTGGTGTAGGTAGCCGAAGTGTGAGACAAAATTGCTCCGCTATCGGGGTTAGCCTCAACGATACATGCTCCCGCACCATCGGAATATATCATGGAGTCTCTGTCATGGGGATCTATTACCCTCGATAATGTTTCTGCACCAATCACCAAACATTTTTCGGCCATTCCACTTTTTATAAAAGCATAGGCCTGAATCACTCCTTCTACCCAGCCCGGACAACCAAATAGCATATCATAGGCTACGCAATTAGGGTTCTTAATGTTAAGGTGGTGCTTAACCCTCGTGGCTAAACTTGGTACGGTATCGGCCTGAGCATGTCCGTAGTTCACATCTCCGAAATTATGGGCAAAGATGATATAGTCGAGATCTTCTGCGTTTATTCCGGCGTCGGTTATGGCTTTCGTTGCTGCCCGGTAGCCCAGATCGGAGGTATTAAGATCACTTTCTGCATATCGCCTTTCATCAATACCCGTGATTGCCTGAAATTTTTGAATAATTACCTGATTGTTGTTTTCGAACGGAAGGCCATCGCTTTGAAGAAACTCACTGGTTTCGAAGGCCTCATTCGTTGTCGTAACGGATGGGATATAGCTCCCGGTTCCGGTAATGCCAATGGTCATTTTAAGTGCTCTATAGTTTGTAGTAGCTAAGTTAATTATCGACCCCTGAAAAAGTCCGGTATTTCCTGATTATAATACGATATTCAGTAGCATAAAAATACAGTATGGCATAAATATACCAGAACATAATATGCTGCTGACACGCCGCCAGGCCGATTATTCAGCTTCTGCGTACATTTCAATTGAAGGACAAGTACAAATTAAATTACGATCGCCATAGGCGTCGTCGACCCTGCTGATCGAAGGCCAGAATTTGTTTTCTGCAACATAGGAAAGTGGGAAAGCTGCTTGCTGTCTGCTATAGGGATTGTCCCAGTTATCGCTGCATATCATCGACATGGTATGTGGTGCATTTCTGAGCAGGTTGTTAGTATCTGTGCTATCTAATTGGTCAATTTCATTATATATAGAAAGCATTGCATCGCAAAAGCGATCCAATTCCTGAAGACTCTCGCTTTCTGTCGGTTCGATCATCATGGTACCGGCAACCGGAAAGGAGACGGTAGGTGCGTGAAAGCCATAGTCCATAAGCCTTTTGGCGATGTCGGTTACCTCAATACCTTTTTCTCTGAAAGGCCGGCAGTCGATGATCATTTCATGGGCTGCCCGTCCGTGTTCACCGGTATAGAGTATTTCATACTTGCCTTCGAGACGATTTTTGATATAATTAGCATTCAGAATAGCAATTTTGGTTGCATATTCCAATCCATCGGCCCCTAACATTTTTATGTAAGCATAGGATATCAGACATACCAGTGCACTACCCCATGGTGCTCCGGAAATAGCAGTTATAGCTTTATTTCCACCGGTGGTAATAACAGGGTTGCCGGGCAAGAAAGGGACCAGTTGTTCGGCAACGCATATGGGTCCTACACCCGGACCTCCTCCACCATGAGGAATGGCAAATGTCTTATGGAGGTTGAGGTGACATACGTCGGCACCAATCACTGCCGGATTGGTGAGACCTACCTGTGCATTCATATTGGCACCATCCATATAAACCTGTCCCCCGTGGTCGTGGATTAGCCTGGTAATCTTCCTGATCGAGGATTCGAAAACTCCATGAGTGGAGGGGTAGGTGACCATTAAGGCCGCCAGGTTTTCAGAATGCAGATTTACTTTTTCCTCCAGGTCGGTTAGATCGATATTGCCCAGATCATCTGTTTTGGTGACTACAACACGCATACCGGCCATTACAGCCGAGGCTGGATTAGTGCCGTGAGCGCTCGCAGGAATAATACATACATCCCGATGGCCTTCGCCCCTCGATTCGTGATAGGCTCGTATTGTCATCAATCCTGAGTATTCGCCCTGTGCACCCGAATTAGGCTGGAGTGATGTGCCCGCAAAACCTGTAATTATATTCAGATCATCTTCCAATTCCCTGAGCATGATTTGATATCCCTCGGCTTGTTCTACCGGAGCAAATGGATGAATATTAGACCATGCAGCAGAACTGAGTGATAACATTTCTGTGGCCGCATTGAGTTTCATAGTGCAAGATCCCAAAGAGATCATAGAGTGGTTCAGGGCCAGGTCTTTACGTTCAAGCATTTTCAGATACCGCATCAGTTCGGTTTCACTGTGATACGAATTAAATACCGGATGTTCCATAAAACCGCTCTGACGTAACAACTTAGCGGGAATGGCAGAACCTTCCGTTAGAATATCGATTTCAGTCGACACCAGATCATTAGCTTCGGAAAAAACCGCAACGATCTTATTAAGATCCTCTTGTTCCACCGTTTCATTAAGTGCTATGGAAATAGTTTTCTCGTCTATATAATGAAAGTTGATTTCTGCGGCTTCGGCCAGTGATTTGATCCTTTTACTATCTGCAGATACCAGCAGGTTGTCGAAATAATGGTCGTTGAGAATAGATATCCCTAATTTCTTTAATGCTTCAGCGAGTGTAACGGTATGGCTATGTAGCTTTTTGGCTATATAGGACAGACCTTTTGGACCATGATATACCGCATAAGCACCTGCCATGACCGCAAGTAAAACCTGAGCAGTGCAAATATTAGAAGTGGCTTTGTCTCTCTTTATATGCTGTTCCCGGGTTTGTAATGCCATTCGTAATGCCGACTTCCCATCCCGGTCTTTTGTAACACCGATTATCCTGCCCGGGATATTCCTTTTATACGCTTCCCGAGTGGCGAAAAATGCTGCATGCGGCCCACCATAACCTAATGGGATGCCGAACCTTTGCGTGGTTCCTACGACAACATCTACACCAAATTCCCCAGGTGGTTTCAATAATACCAGGCTCAGAATATCTGCTGCAACAGCTACTTTGATTTCTGATGCCGCAGCTTTCTTTACAAAGTCCTCATAATCATGGATATGACCATATTTACCTGGATATTGAAGAAGTGCACCATAATATTCTGATGAGAAATCAAAATCTTTATGATTTCCCATGACCAGTTCAATACCTAATGGTTTCGATCTGGTTTGTAGCACCGAATAGGTCTGAGGCAAGATCTCCTCTGAGACAAAAAATTTGCATGTCCCACTCTTTTTCTGAATCCTGCTGCGGACATCATATAACATTGTCATGGCTTCGGCAGCCGCGGTACTCTCATCTAAAAGTGAGGCGTTGGCAATTTCCATCCCGGTGAGGTCGCACACCATGGTTTGATAATTCAATAAGGCCTCGAGTCTCCCCTGGGCAATTTCTGCCTGGTATGGAGTATAGGCTGTATACCAACCAGGATTTTCGAGGATATTTCGCTTGATTACTGAGGGGGTCAGGCTTTCATGATAGCCCAGGCCAATATAAGATTTGAAAATTTTATTTTTTCTGGCTAGCCGTTCGGCTTTTTCGAGAAAGACATGCTCGCTAATCGCTGGTTCCAATTCTAGTTTAGAGCGGAGTCTGATTTCTTCCGGGATGGTTTCACCGATTAGCTGTTCCAGGCTTTCTGCACCCAGGGTGAAAAGCATTTTTGAAAGATCTTCTGGTCTGATTCCAATATGTCTCGATGAAAAAACATCTGTTTTCATAATAGCGCTTTAAGTGGTAGTCTGAAAATTTTCCAAAATTAGCGATTTCTTCCCGTATTTATGGTGTTTTGCTCTCGGTCTGGTTTAAAGTTTTTAACGAATTATAAACCTTCCTGAGGGTTTGTCTAATTTTGTTTAATGAGACTGCTAAAAAAGATATTCGATTACTATCTGGAAGCATCCATTCATGTGGCCCTGGCCATAGTTTCTCTCACAATGGTAAACGGACTTTGGTTAAACATCCATATCCCATATGAGTTAATTTTCTTCATCTTTTTTGGTTCTGTAGCAGCCTATAATTTTGTTAAAAACGGCCCGGAATTAATTCGCTTTAAGTTTTCAGCTGCCGATAACCCTTCATACGCTGGTATGCTGGTTATCGTTGCCGGGTTATTTGCGCTCTGGTTCGGATTGATGCTTCCGCAAAAAAACCTTGCAATACTGGCATTTCTCTTGATCGTGATTTTGCTCTATACTTATCCGATTGCACATTCCGACAAGAATCTCAGAAGCCTGGGAGTACTAAAAGTGGTCCTAGTGGCCATAAGTTGGACCACCGTTACAGTATACCTACCAGCTGTCTTTGAAGGGTCGGATTGGGATTGGGATCTGAATATTGTTGCCTTACAAACTTTCCTCCTCGTGGTATCATTGATTATCCCTTTTGAAATAAGGGATATGCAATTCGACCCACCGGATATTCGTACAATTCCAAGGAGAATCGGTGTTAAGTGGACCAAACGGCTGGGTATCCTGCTGATTTTCCTATCGACATTCTTGCTTTTTTTACGGGATGACATCAGTAAAATGGAGATCCTCCTTAGAGGGGTATTGTTGATAGCAGTAAGCCTCTTTATTTGGATGACACCAATAAACTACTCAAAATATTACGCTTCTTTTTGGATTGAAGCTATACCGATATTCTGGCTGGGATTGATTTTGGGGTTATGTGTGATTTTTTAAATCTCTTCCTCGAGGATTTTCTTCATCCTGAATTTATCTTTATCGGAAAGGTTACGAAGCGCAGCTTCTTCACAGAGCGTGGTGAGCTTGGTATTCTTCCGCGAGAAGGAAGCACAAGCATTACACACCAATAAGTGAAACTTCAATTTGAGTATCTCCCAAACCGATGCATCTTTGTATTGGGTCTTATGACATATTATTCTTGCCTCGTCGCAGGTCATCTATTTAAACCAATTTTCATTTAAACATTCCATTAGAGCGGTCCGTGCTCTGTGCACCATAACCCAAAGGTTAGACGGATTTATGCCCAATTCATTACAGATATCTTCGGTATTTAGTCCTTTGATGGTCTTCATAGTGAAGACGGCCGACTGTTTTTTGGGCAGTTTTGAAATACATTCCTGTATCGCAAGGCCCAGTTCCTCATTTTCAATGAAATCGTTTTCCAGGATACTACCGGGGTCTGCTACCTGTTCTTCGAGCCAATCTCCATCGGACTCTGTTCCCGGATTATATTTGATCCGTATTTCCGCTTTACCCTTTTTCGAGTTTATTTTTCGATAATAATCTATTACCTTACGCTTAAGTATGGCAATTAGCCAGGTTCGTTCTGCTGCTGTGCCTTTGTAATTCTTGGCAGATTTAAGGCCGGCCAGAAAGGTTTCCTGTACCAGATCTTTAGCAATCTCCTCATCGCTGATACGGGCGATGGCGTAGTTAAAAAGGTAGTCAGCATATCGATCTACCCATGTATGAGGATTAAGTTGGTACATATTGTTGTCGCGCTTGGCTAATTTCAAATGTAATAGAAATTTTTGGTTAGGATTAGTCCGTTTATCAATAGATACAGAAATGAGAAATAGTTTACTCCTGCTGATGGTAGTTTTCATCAATGTGCATTGTACTCAGAAGAAGTCGATGCATATCAATGATTTTTCGAATGAGAATTTAGGAAATGTTGTTCTGGTCGATGTCCGAACTCCTGAGGAGTATCAGGAAGGGCATCTCGAAGGTGCCATTAATATCGATTGGTTTACCCCCGATTTTACCAAACAGGTTGAGGCATTAGGCCATAAAAAAGGGATTTATGTCTATTGTAAAAAAGGTGGTCGTAGTGCTAAAGCAGCAATACTTTTAGATTCACTCGGATACCAGGTAACAGATCTCCTTGGAGGCTATGACGAATATGACCCTGTAGAATGAACTAGCTGGCTTTTACAAGTCCTGATCTCTCCAGCAGTGCCTCGATGCCGGGTTCTCCACCACGGAACCTTTTATAGAGTACCATTGGCTTTTCTGTACCTCCCCTCGAAAGAATGTGTTCACTAAACCGCGATGCGACCTCCCTGCTGAAAATTCCTTTTTCTTTAAAATAAGCAAAGGCATCAGCATCGAGGACCTCGGCCCATTTGTAACTGTAGTAGCCAGAGGAGTAACCACCCTGAAATATGTGAGAAAATGCAGTGCTCATGCAGGTTTCAGGGGTCACAGGAAACAGGCGGGTACTTTCAAATGCCTTATCTTCCAGGTCCTTTACATTTTCTGTCGATGATGGGTCTGCGCTATGCCAGGCCATATCTAACAAGGCAAAACTCAATTGCCTTAAAGTAGCCATTCCCTGTTGGAAAGTGGAAGATTCTTTTAGGCGTTTTATGATCTCCATGGGAATGAGTTCCCCGGTTTTATAGTGTTTTGCAAACAGTTCTAAAGCCTCTTTTTCATAACACCAATTCTCCATGATCTGGCTGGGTAACTCCACGAAGTCCCAATAAACCGAAGTACCCGAAAGACTTGGGTAATTGGTATTCGCAAGTATACCATGCAGGGCATGGCCAACCTCATGGAACAATGTTTTTACCTCATTGAAGGTCAAGAGAGAGGGTTCGTTTTCCGAAGGTCGGGTAAAATTGCAGACGTTCGAAACCTGTGGCCTTACGTTCTGTCCGTTCAAAACATATTGCGAACGGTATGAAGTCATCCATGCGCCACCTCTTTTCCCTGCTCTTGGGTGAAAATCGGCGTAAAAAAGAGAAATGAATGCATCATCCCGGTCATAAACCCGATAGGTTATTACTTCTT
>JBDNAQ010000099.1:0-3547 GCA_039768345.1 Flavobacteriaceae bacterium | reverse complement strand
GTAACGGCACTACCCGCACTTTTCGGACAAGATCCTTACCCTGAAGACTATTGGCTGGTTTTTAATATGTCTGCTTATGCCTTCTTTTTACTGGGCGGGATTGTCCTCTTTAAAAGAATAAAGGAATTGGCTGTGATACCTTTGTTTTTCATCTTAGTAGGTGTTGTTTTCAATGCGGTGGCTCATGTTGGGTTGGCGGTCTACACCAATTCGTATTTTCCCGGCTTATTCACCGCCTTGTTTTATGTATTTCTGGCACCACCTTTGCTGAAATTAATTCTCTAGCGGATTAGATCAAAAAGCCTTACTTTTTAGCTCAGATTACAAACGAACTACAACTATGAAACGGCCCTATATTCTATCCGAAAATAATTGGAAAAATATCAAAGACTCCAAATTCGATTTAGCAGTGCTTCCCTGGGGAGCTACTGAAGCTCATAACTACCACCTCCCTTACGGCACTGATAACATCGAGGGCACTGCCTTTGCCGAAGAGGCCGCACGTATGGCCTGGAATAAAGGAGCAAAGCTTGTTGTATTGCCAACTATTCCTTTTGGTGTGAACACCGGCCAATCCGACATCTATCTGGATATGAATATGCGTCCGAGTACTCAGCAAGCCGTGTTAACAGACACCCTCACCGTTCTCAACCGCCAAGGGGTAAAAAAATTCCTTTTACTTAATAGTCATGGTGGAAATAATTGGAAGTCGATTCTCAGAGAGCTGGGCCTGGATTTCCCCGAGATGTTCTTAGGTGTTTGCGAATGGTACCGTGCCGTAGACAATGATGCTTATTTCGACATACCTGGTGACCATGCCGGCGAGC
Organism: Flavobacteriaceae bacterium; assembly: GCA_039768345.1. Lineage (GTDB taxonomy): Bacteria > Bacteroidota > Bacteroidia > Flavobacteriales > Flavobacteriaceae > JAHEJJ01. Next base: position 2,720 of record JBDNAQ010000099.1, on the reverse strand, counting down.
TCGAAACAAGCCTGCTCCTGCATTTAAGACCCGATCTGGTACTGCCAGAATCGGAATGGGGTGAGGGTCGTGAAAAGCGGAATATAATAGAAGCCTTCAACCAGGGTTGGGCCTGGACAGAACGCCCCTGGTCGAAAATCACTGAAGATACTGGTGTTGGCGACCCCGCAGCTGCAACAGCCGAAAAGGGAAAACGCTATTTCGAAGAAGTTAGTCGGAAGCTGGCCGACCTCTTTATACAAGTCTGTAACGCAGATACCGATACCCTTTATCAATAGGTTTGGCAGATGTCATTTATGATGGATCCATAAAGAAGATCTATTAAGAGGTCGGGCGTGGTGCTGCTTTTTTTTTGATCTTGCAATTAATCAAAATCACTGGAAATTACTTAGACCTATGAAATCTTTAATTCATCGTGCCGATACCAGAGGTTATGCCAATCATGGCTGGCTCAAATCCTATCACACTTTTAGTTTTGCCGGTTATCATGATGCTGAAAGAATGCATTTTGGAGTCCTGCGTGTGCTCAATGACGACAGTGTTGCCCCTGGAAGGGGGTTTGGAACACATCGTCACGAAAATATGGAAATTATCTCCATACCACTTGAGGGTGATTTGGAGCATAAGGACAGTATGGGCCACCATGCTGTGATCCGCGAAGGAGACGTGCAGGTAATGAGCGCAGGAAAGGGTATATCCCACAGTGAATTCAATAAGAACAAGGATAAGGAAGTTAAATTCCTGCAGATCTGGATTTTCCCCGACAACAAAAATGTGGAGCCCCGCTATGATCAGATTTCGATCAGAGATATAGCCAAAGAAGATGAATTCTACCAGGTATTATCACCCAACGATGAAGATGCAGGTGTTTGGATCCACCAGAATGCCTGGTTCTATCTCGGCAGTTTTCAGGACGGAAAAAGCACTTCCTATACATTGAAGGATAAGAATAATGGGGTCTATGTTTTTATCCTGGAAGGGGATGTCGAAATAGAGGGTGAGAAATTAAGTTCAAGAGACGGATTCGGCATTTGGGAAGTCGATGAGATCAATGTAAATTCAGTCTCCAGAAGTAGAATCCTCCTCATGGAAGTACCCATGACCTTATAACTCATAAGATTTATGGACCAAAAGGTGATCATACGACTGGCTACTACAGCAGATGCTGCGATAATTTCGCTTCTGGGTAGAGTGACTTTTACAGAGACCTTTGGCCATCTATTTCAGGAGCATAACGATCTTCTGGAATATTATGATCGGACATTTTCTGTGAAAAAAATAACCAGGAGCCTTAGTAAAAAGAATAATGTTTACTGGTTGGCTTTGGTGAATGACCTACCTGTGGGCTACGCCAAATTAAAATTGGATTCCCCTACGCCATTTCTCGAAGGGAAAGATGTATGCCAATTACAGAAGATTTATGTTCTTAAAGATTTTCTTTCGCTGAGAATTGGACTGGCGTTGCAGCAGACCCTCATCGAGAAGGCCGCAAAAAGTGATTGCGATTATATTTGGCTGTCCGTCCTTAAAGACAATGAGAGGGCGGTAAAGTTTTACTTTAAAAATAGTTTTAAAGTTCTTGGAGATCACAACTTTAGTATAGGTAGGGAGCACTTCGATTTTATGGCGATGGCAAAAGAATTTTGATTCGTTCTGAAGTAGATAGAAACATATGGATCTGTCCTCGTATTCCTTTTTATCATCTCTTCTTAAATTTGAATTCTCGAAATATCGTGATCGAATAGGATATGATTAGTAAATTGATCACCCTAGAACTATAATTATACACCGATGAAGTCTGTATATTGCTTTTTTTTGATCTTCCTTGGACTGGGTTTCACTCATGCGCAGCAATTATCCATCAGCTACCATAATGAAAAGGCTGGTAAATATAACGTTGGTGATGACTGTGTAGCGGTTCAGGGTTACGATCTTATATCATATTATACCGAGAACAAAGCGATTAAAGGATCACAAGAATATCAGTATACTCACGATGAAATTCATTATTTCTTCACCACGGAAGCCAATCGAAAACTTTTTGCGTCACAGCCCGAAAAATATCTGCCGGCCTATGGCGGTTTTTGCGCCTTCGGCATTGGCATGCCCAATGGTTTTGGTGGTAGCCTACCCGGAAAATATCCCATCGACCCGGAAACTTTTAAAATCATAGATGAACGTCTATACCTATTCTACAATCAGGGTGGTTACGATGCCCTCAGGCTATGGAATAAAGCAGAAGATCGAATAAAGAAAATGGCCGACTTGCGCTGGAACCATATGACTCGAAAAGAGGGCAAATGAAGATTGATTCTGCATCAGATTCAAATATCAGATTACAGGGATTCATGGTAGTTTTCCATACAGGATTTTTAACGCACGAAAATCAAATAATTATTCCAGTAAAAAATTATATTTTACCATCTGATGAGAAGTTTTAAATACCCTGGTTTAGTTTTGATTGCGGTTTTGACCATTTTAGTCCTAGGCTGTAGCGAGACTTCTTTGCAGGACATCAAAGGAATAGGTCTATATGAAGAAAATCCATTTTACTGGTCCTATAACGGGGAACCTGTATTATTGTTAGGAGCAACAGACGAGGATAATATATTCCAGATCGATGACCTGGAGGATCATTTGAAATTACTCGACTCCGTTGGCGGCAACTATATCCGATGTACCCTGAGCAGCAGAGACGAGGGTAATGTAAAACCTTATCT
>JBDNAQ010000098.1:0-2811 GCA_039768345.1 Flavobacteriaceae bacterium | reverse complement strand
TCATAACTTTAATAGATTAAATCTATGGCAAAGATACGACACCATTGTCGATGCACTATAGTGTTTCGGAATTCGTTAACAATTGCCGGTACTGCTCCAATAATGGAATTCTTAATTCACGGATTGAATTTATATAAAGTTATCAGTCCTTGATATGCTGTATTGCTGACTTCACAGTTGCGATAGTAGTTTGTTGACAAAACGAAGGTGAAGTGTTTTTAGTTAATCTTTTGTTAAATCAGCCTGATCTCAACGAGTTTGCATAGAACTAATGATCTACATATTGAAAAGCCTCTGATAACTCAGAGGCTTACAACTAACTAATCCAACTATGAAAATAAAATGAGTGAAATTATCTGTAAAATTTTTTGAAATCATTTGGTATTAGATACCCAAATCCGGACGAGCAATATCTATCTTCCAAACATCTTCTTCAATATATTCGATGGCATCGAGATCAACATATAATTCGTGTGGATCAAATCCTTCGGGCAGGTATTCCTTAGTATCAAATCCCAAATCAATATTGTCTTCACCTTCCTCTATATAATCTATATTCGTTATATCGGCAGGAGCGGCATAGGGATTGAAATCTTCAGGTAGATATGCAGCGGTATCAAATCCCAAATCTGCTATTTCACCTTCTTCGATAAACTCGATCGAATTAAGATCTACATATTGTTCATTAGGATCAAAGCCCTCGGGAAGATAATCGGCCGTGTCAAAGCCCAGGTCAATTTCCGTTTCCTCTTCTATATAGACGATCTCATCGAGCGTTAAATCTACTGGTGTTTCCATCACTACTCTCGTCACCAATTTTGGCGCTGCGGTAGCTTTTGTGTTGCCTGACTTATATATTGTAGGATAGCGCTCCGTAGATGTCATGATCACTTCAACCTCCTGGTTACTACATTCCAGTTCGTTGTACCCTTCTTGCGGTGTGGAAGATGTGCTTAGCATTACTAGTCCACAAAGTGCGATTAACTTGTTCATTTTTAGATTGATTTAAAACTGTTGATTGTTTGATTATAAGACTTTCTAAAAATCGAAATGTTACAGTATTGACTTTAGTTTAACAGATCTATTCTCTTATGGGGTGATCATTAAAAACATTATAATATATTGTATATCAAATATTTATGACGTTTTAAGCTCTCGAAAACAATTTATAAAACTTAGGAATTAATTAACACAGCAACTCTGGTAACAACTCCATTTTAAGGGCTTCATAATGCCCAACGTTAAATATTTCTAAAACCTGAGAATGCGTTTAAACCTAAGGAAGAAATTGAAGTCCAACTCCTGTTAATCTTAAAATCAAAACATATGAAAACATTATTGATCAGTACTTTTTTAGCCCTTGGAATGTTGGGTTATGCACAACACGCTCCTCATCATAAGGGCATGAAAGACATGAGCGCCGAACAAATTGCTTCGCTGGAAACCAAGAAACTTACATTGGCCCTTGATCTCAGCGAAAATCAGCAGCAGAAGATCCAGGAACTAACCTTGGACCATGCGCTAAAGCGAGAAGCCAAAAGGGAAGAGCAAAAGGCAAAAGACTCGAAACCCGATGCCGATGAACGTTACGACCATTTAAGTAGCAGGCTCGATAGTAAGATTGAAATGAAAGCAAAAATGAAGGAGATCCTCAACAAGGAACAATTTGAAAAATGGGAAAAGCTGCAAATTGGAAAGGAAAAGCGGGGCAAATGCAAATCCCATAAAGGGAAACCCACTCGCTAAGTTTATTTATATCAAAAGGCACTCCGGTGCCTTTTTTTATTGAATTTCAGAAACGATCTTCTCCAATGCTTCAATTGTGAGATCAAGCTCTTCATAACCAAGAGCGTCGTTCAGGAAATAACTTTCAAAAGCACTAGGCGGCAGATAAATACCTTCTCTCAGCATTGCATGGAAATATCTCTTAAAAATGGGATTGTTACCCCTGGCTGCACTTTCAAAATCGATTACCTCTTCTGAAGTAAAATGCAAAGAGATCATAGAACCCATCCGATTGATCTGATAAGCTATCCCTGCCTTATCAAGACAATTAACAAACCCTTTATGAAGGTATTCGGTTTTTTCTGCAAGCCTTTGAAACACCTCCCTATCATTGTTTAGAGCACTGAGCATGGCAAATCCGGCACTCATCGCCAAAGGATTACCGCTAAGTGTTCCGGCCTGATAAACAGGCCCCACTGGCGCAAGATATTCCATAATCTCTGTCCGGGCTGCAAAAGCACCTACCGGGAGGCCACCACCGATAACTTTGCCAAAAGCCAGAATATCTGCTTCGATACCCAGGACCTCCTGGGCCCCTCCAGCCGCCAGTCTGAAACCCGTCATTACCTCATCAAAGATCAATAGGATACCAGCGTCTGTACATAACTGCCTCAATCCTTTGATAAACATTTCATCGGGTGGTATACAACCCATATTACCAGCCACAGGTTCTATAATTACTGCGGCAATTTCATTTTCGTTCGCCTCTACGAGCGTGCGTACACTTTCCAGATCATTATACACAGCCAACAAGGTATCCCTGGCCGTCCCCTGGGTAACACCAGGGCTATTCGGACTACCAAAAGTAACTGCACCACTACCAGCCTGAATAAGAAACGAATCTGCATGACCATGATAACAACCGGCAAACTTTATGATCTTATCCCTTCCGCTATATCCGCGAGCCAACCTGACCGCGCTCATGCAGGCTTCCGTACCACTATTAACAAAACGGATCATATCGATTCCAGGCACCATTGAGACGGCCAATTTTGCCAGTTCTGTTTCGATTTCTGTCGGGATCCC
>JBDNAQ010000097.1:0-4863 GCA_039768345.1 Flavobacteriaceae bacterium | reverse complement strand
GTACGTGCCTTTTTGCTAAAAACCGGATGCTGGCCCTTTATCAAACAGCGGCCGTATGACCTGATCGCCAATCCGAATACCACACCAAAGGCCATTTTCATTTCGGCCTATGTTACGGCCCCACTGGCCGCCGATATGGACTATGTGCTTCAGGGAAAAGAAAAGGAAATACAGGCAGCCATCAGCGCACTAGGAAAAATGACCCCGGGACTCATCCATGTTTCTATTGGTAAGGACAATAATTCACCTTTCAATAAGATCGAGGATATTGCCCTTCATAAAGTGTCTGGTCCGCATCCTGCCGGACTTGTAGGGACACAGATAAATAAAATCGACCCCATTAATAAGGGTGAATTGGTATGGACCCTCTCACCACAAGACCTGGTTATCTTAGGGGAGTGTATTCTCACAGGGAAGTTCAACGCTGAACGCACAGTGGCTCTGGTGGGCTCTTGCGTAAAAAATCCGCAGTATTTCAACACCAAAATAGGGGCAGAGATCGCTACCTTTCTCTATGCCAGTGGAGTAAACGACGATCACTTCAGGCTCATCAACGGGGATGTACTTACCGGGTCGAGAGTTAAACCCGACGGACATCTTGGTTTTTACAATTCCACGGTTACGGCTATTCCTGAAGGAGACGACTACGAGTTCTTCGGCTGGAACAAACCTGTTTTCAATAAGATTTCAGCAACAAGAGCGCTGACCTTCAGTTGGATGCAGCCCAATAAAAAATACAAGCTCGATACCAATACCAATGGCGAACACAGGGCTTTTGTGGTTACCGGGCAATATGAAGAAGTTTTTCCAATGGACATTTATCCGCTACAGCTTTTAAAAGCGTGTATGGTGCAAGACCTGGATGAAATGGAACAATTAGGACTTTATGAGGTCATACCCGAGGATTTTTCACTGACCGAATTTGTATGTATATCTAAACAACCTCACCAGGAGATCATCCGCAATGGTCTGGACTTACTCCATAAAGAAATAGGTTAAGTATGAGCGACAAGAGACTTACGTTTAAGAAAAGACTACATATTTTAAAGCACCACTACAGGGACAAAAAGATGGCTCCGGCTTTCAATGCCTTCCATACCTTTTTGTTCAGCCCGAATGAGACAACCCATTCAGGTGGTCATGTACGTGCTGCCGACGACCTGAAAAGGACTATGAATACAGTGATCATGGCCTTGATACCCATCCTGGTATTTTCGTTCTTCAATACCGGTTATCAGCATTATGCCGCCATAGATGCTGCCAGTAGTATTCCCCGTACGCTCGACCTGATGGGGAACTTTTTTACCTGGGAGAATTTCTGGCTGGGCTTTACCCTGGTAATGCCTTTGGTGATCGTTTCCTATGGCGTTGGGCTGTTGATCGAGTTCATCTTTGCAGTTATCAAAGGTCACGAAGTGGAAGAAGGATATCTGGTTACCGGAATGCTGGTGCCGCTCATCGTTCCTGTGGATACGCCATTATGGATGCTGGCCGTAGCCGTGGTCTTCGGCGTAGTGATCGGAAAAGAAGTATTTGGAGGTACAGGAATGAATATCCTGAATCCGGCCCTGACCATACGAGCATTTTTGTTCTTCGCTTACCCAACCTGGATGAGCGGCGATAAAGTATGGGTACATGGCGCGGTAGATCGTGCCGGTACCGCAGATGCGATTTCAGGTGAAACGATCCTGGGCTACCTCGCACAAAACAACGCCAGTGAATATGCCTATTCAACCTCCGATATGTTCTTCGGATTTATACCGGGATCGGTGGGAGAAACCTCGGCTTTTCTTTGTTTGTTGGGCGGAATATTTCTGATTTACAGCAAGATCGCCAGTTGGCGGATTATGGTAAGTGCTGTAATCGGTTCTCTGGTGATGGGACTGATCTTTAACGGGGTAGTCGATGCCGGAATTATTGGTGAGACCAGTAAGTTTTATGGGTTGATGAGTTTTGATTTCTGGAAACACCTTATCGTAGGCGGACTGGCTTTTGGAATTGTTTATATGGCTACAGATCCGGTAACGGGTTCTCAGACCAATCGCGGGAAATGGATCTATGGGTTTTTAATCGGTTTTATCTCTGTGATGATCAGGGTTTTCAACCCGGCTTATCCAGAAGGCGTTTTCCTCGCCATCTTGTTGATGAATGTCTTTGCACCAACAATAGACCATTATGTGATCCGTGGTAATGTCAAAAGGCGTATGAAGCGTTTAAAGAATGCGACCGTTTTTGCAGGTCCGGGTGAAGGAAAAGAAGAAGAACTTAAAGTTGAAACAGCATAGGTATGGCACTCAATACAGAAAAAAACGTTTATACAGTTTTGTTCGCAGCCCTTATGGTAATTGCTGTAGGATCGGTTTTAGCTTTTGTGGCCTCCGGACTTAGCGAGAAGATTGCAGAGAACGAACGTTTTGAAAAGCAGCAGAACATTTTGTATGCCATGGGGGTAAATGAAAATGCGAATGAAGGCAGTGTAAGTTTTGTACCCACCACAGTAGTGGAAGTCGAATTTCAGAAATATATCACCGAGCAGTGGGTCATTAAAGGAGAGGAAAGAACACAGAACGAGGAGGCCTATCTGATCGACCTTAAAAAAGAGATGGCGGCAGCTAAAAAAGGGCAAACACCAAGGCTTCCTGTATTTATCGGTGAAAAAGACGGCAAGAAATACCATATCCTGCCGATGTATGGCAAAGGATTATGGGATGCGATCTGGGGATTTATTTCGGTCGACGAAAACATGGTGGTACAAGGGGTATATTTCGACCATAAGGCAGAGACACCGGGTCTTGGTGCCAATATCAAGCAACGCTATTTTATGGACGATTTTATCGGAGAATCCCTCCTGGACGGATCCCGATACAGCGGAGTATCCGTGGCTAAAGGGAACAACGACCCGCTTAACCAGAGAAAAGACGATAACGCAGTAGATGCCCTTGCGGGTGCTACTATTACAGGGAACGGGGTTTCGGCCATGATCCGTGAAAGCGTGAATCTATATAAAGACTATTTAGAAACCATAAGAGAAAATTAAGATGGCACTACTTTCCAAGAAAGATGCAAATCTCATATTAGATCCTCTTGCCGATAACAATCCGATCACCATTCAGGTATTAGGAATATGTTCGGCACTGGCGATCACCGCAGAACTCCAGGCCTCGGTGGTCATGGCACTTTCTGTAATCTTCGTTCTGGGGGTGGGTAATGTGGTTATTTCCCTGATGAGGAATATCATCCCTTCCAAGATACGGATAATCGTTCAACTGGTGGTCATCGCCACGCTGGTGATCATTGTAGACCAGGTTCTCAAGGCCTTTGCCTATGAACTGAGCAAGACACTTTCTGTTTTTGTTGGCCTGATCATCACCAATTGTATTATCATGGGTAGGTTCGAAGCCTTTGCACTGGGAAACAATGTCTGGAGATCATTCCTCGATGGTATCGGAAATGCACTCGGTTATGGGGTGATTCTTATAATTGTGGGTTTCTTCAGAGAACTCCTTGGTTCGGGAACACTTTTTGGTTTCAAAGTCCTGGGCGATCCTGTCACTAAAACCGGACTCTATGCCACCGGTTATGAAAATAATGGATTTATGATCATTCCCCCTGCAGCGCTTATCGTCGTGGGGATAATTATTTGGGTGCAACGCTCAAAGAACAGTGCATTAATCGAGGAAAACTAAAAACCAGAAGCGATGTTAGAGCATATAGAATTATTTTTCAGATCGATCTTCATAGATAATATGGTTTTTGCCGTCTTCCTGGGAATGTGTTCCTACCTGGCGGTATCTAAGAAAGTGGCCACAGCTGTGGGACTTGGAGCAGCGGTAATCTTCGTGCTTGCCGTTACCGTACCCCTGAACTGGCTGTTAGACCAGTATATTCTAAGAGATGGTGCCCTGGTTTGGCTGGGTCCTGAATATGCAGATTACAACCTGAGTTTTCTATCCTTCATTATGTTTATTGCTACCATCGCGACCATGGTACAGCTCGTGGAGATAGTGGTAGAGAAGTTTTCTCCTGCACTTTATAATTCACTGGGTATATTCCTGCCACTGATCGCGGTAAACTGTGCGATCCTCGGTGGCTCCCTGTTCATGCAGTCGAGAGAAATAGAAACTCTGGGCTTAGCCTTTAACTATGGGGTAAGTTCTGGAATTGGGTGGTTTTTAGCTATCCTGGCGATCGCTGCGATCCGCGAGAAAATACGTTATTCGAATGTACCTGCGCCGCTGCGAGGCCTGGGAATTACCTTTATTATAACAGGTCTGATGGGTATCGGATTCCAGAGTTTTGGAGGAATGCTCACTGGAGGTGATGAAGCAGCAGCTGTAGACGAAGATACCACGGTGCAGCATGAAGAAGAAAAAGCAAAGAAAAAGAAAGAAGAGATCGATGAAAAAACGGTCTCCTATAACGATGTTATAAACGAATAAGCATGATATTAGTCAGCACACTGGGAACCATACTTATCACTGTAATTGCTTTTATGGTTCTGATCTTATTGCTCGTAGCCCTGCTACTTTTCACCAAAGAGAAGCTAGCTCCTTCCGGGCCGGTAACGATTACCATTAACGGAGAAAAGCAGGTTCAGGTACCCTCGGGAAGTTCACTTTTGTCGACACTCGGGAATCAGAAGATCTTTCTTCCCTCTGCCTGTGGCGGAGGTGGTACGTGTATACAGTGCGAATGTCATGTAGTTTCAGGTGGAGGAGAAGCTCTGCCCACAGAAACTCCTCATTTTTCCAAACGGGAATTAAATGAAGGCGCCAGGCTTGCCTGCCAGGTGAAAGTAAAGCAGGATATGGAGATCACCATTCCTGAGGAGGTTTTTGGAATAAAGAAATGGGAAGCAACGGT
>JBDNAQ010000096.1:0-8882 GCA_039768345.1 Flavobacteriaceae bacterium | reverse complement strand
TATCAAAAATAGAATTTCCATGGTCTGGTATTTATGGGCTTATCGATTTCAATTTACACGAAAACCGTCGAGAATAGTTTTAGCACAATCTGAAAATTAAGCAATTACTGCTCGTGGCTTAAACATTTTATCTATTCAGACATAAAAGCTGCTCCTATCGGTCAGGAAGTCCGGCCAGTGACTTTCCAACGAAACTGCCAATCGCAATGCCCATTCCTCCTAGTCTTATTCCACAAAAAACATGATCGTGCAATTGTTCCAGAATTGGTCGCTTTTGCGACCCTACTCCCATTATTCCACTCCATCTCCTATCGATCTCAAAACTCCGGCCCGGCAGAATTACTTCTTTTAATAAAAATTCCAATTTGTTTTGGATCGTATCGGTAAGTCCGAATTCCGATGTTGTCTCTCCGATGATGTCCAGATCTCGCCCTCCTCCCAGCAGTAGTCGGTTTTCGATATTTCTGAAATAATAGTACCCTTCATCCATATGGAAGGTTCCTGTGATACTAAGATCTTTTATTGGTTTAGTGATCAGTACCTGGGCTCTTGCAGGTCTTATATCGGCCTCCAGGATCAATGAAGCAAAACCATTGGTGGCAATAAAGAGTTTCTTTGTTTTAAAATCGAATTGGTCGGTATGTAGATCTACTCCCCCGGATGATGCCTCAAATTTTTTCAGCGATACCGAATTCAGAACGGTAATACCGTTTCTCACCGCCCGGTCCAGTAGCGCTTTCATCATTCGGCCGGTATCGATTTGACCTTCAAGACTGTTCGTTAAAAAATACTCACTGACATTATCGAAACCAAAGGAATTCTTTTGTTGAATGAAGGCATCCTGTCTGAAGATGGGATTGAGCAAGTCATTTATTTCAGCACGTTTCTCCAAGCAATGCTCGTATTGTTCTGTATTGGATTTTGCAAAAATTTCATATCCGCCAAGTTGCTCATAGCCTAAGGCCACATCACCGAGCATGTCTCTGAGAAGCGATATCCCATCGAATCTCATTTTAACGAGTTCAAAAACTTCCTGTTCATTATGATTTCTCAGGTCTGATAGTATTTCAGACATACTGCCATAACATGCAAAACCAGCGTTCTTTGTGCTGGCTCCTTGTGGCAATATTCCCTGTTCCAGAACAAGTATATTGGCCTGTGGGGATTTTTCTTGTAACGCCAATGCACAGTTCAACCCCACGATCCCACTACCCACTACTGTATAGTCTACATTGGAGAGCCAGGTCTTATATTCCCAATAACTGAGATTCATAGGGTACAAAAAACTCCGAATAGATCGGAGTTATAAGTTTATTCTTCAGGGGGCGCCATCTCAAAATCCTCCATGAATTTGGTTGTATAATTCCCGGCGAGATAATCCGGGTGGTCCATCAATTGTCTGTGAAATGGAATAGTAGTCGCAACTCCTTCGATCACGAATTCATCAAGAGCCCGTTTCATCTTATTGATCGCTTCTTCTCTTGTCTGTGCAGAGGTGATCAGCTTGGCGATCATGGAATCGTAATTAGGAGGTATCACATACCCGCTATAGACATGCGTATCGAGTCTTATACCATGCCCGCCTGGTGTATGGAGTGTGGTGATTCTGCCGGGTGAGGGTCTGAAATCGTTGTAAGGATCTTCCGCATTGATCCGGCATTCGATGGAATGCAGTTTAGGCACGTAATTCTTGCCCGAAATCGGGACACCTTGGGCCACCAGGATCTGTTCCCTTATCAGGTCATAGTCGACCACCTGCTCGGTAATCGGATGTTCCACTTGTATCCGGGTATTCATTTCCATAAAATAGAATTCCCGATGTTTATCTACCAGGAATTCAACTGTCCCTGCACCTTCGTACCTGATATACTCCGCGGCTTTAATAGCAGCCATGCCCATAGCCTCACGCAAATTATCGGTCATGAATGGTGAAGGAGTTTCTTCGGTAAGTTTCTGATGCCTTCTCTGAATAGAACAATCGCGCTCTGAAAGGTGACAAGCATCTCCATATTGGTCGCCTATAATCTGGATCTCGATATGCCGGGGTTCCTCGAGTAGTTTTTCCATATACATACCACCGTTCCCGAAAGATGCTACCGCTTCTACTACGGCACTCTCAAAAGCTTTTTCAAGGTTTTCCTCCTTCCATACTGCCCGCATACCTTTTCCTCCGCCACCGGCTGTCGCTTTGATCATGACGGGGTACCCCAGTTTTTTAGCCACTTTCTTGGCCTCAGCTACATCTTTCAATATGCCTTCTGATCCTGGAATAGTAGGCACCCCTGCCTTCTTCATGGTCTCTTTAGCCGTAGCTTTATCGCCCATCTTATCGATATTCTCCCCTGAGGCCCCGATGAACTTTATTTCGTGTTCTGCACAAATTCTCGAAAACTTGGAGTTCTCAGAAAGAAATCCGTAACCTGGATGAATGGCATCGGCATTGGTGATCTCAGCAGCAGCGATGATATTGGGTATTTTAAGATATGATTCGGAGCTTGGTGCAGGGCCGATACAGACCGCTTCATCCGCAAATCTAACATGGAGGCTCTCCTCATCTGCTTTTGAATAGACCGCCACGGTTTTAATTCCCATCTCCTTACACGTCCTGATAATACGCAACGCGATTTCGCCCCTGTTCGCAATAAGTATTTTTTTAAACATATCCTTTTACATTTAACCGGCCTTTACCATATAAATCAAGAAGTGGAAAGGCCTAATTATCGCTATACATTTGCTTAAGACGGGTCGATCAGGTATAGTGGTTGATCGAATTCTACGGGCGATGAATCCTCGACAAGGATCTTCACTATTTTTCCGGACACTTCAGACTCGATATCATTAAAGAGCTTCATCGCTTCAATTACACACAGGACATCTCCCTGTGAAATAACATCACCCACTTCTACAAAAGGAGGTTTATCCGGAGAAGGTTTTCTGTAAAATGTGCCTATAATAGGAGATTTAATAGTGATGTATTTTGATTCCTCTTCGCTGGGTCCGTCTGCCGCTGCAGGAGGAGCTGCAGCATCAGTTTCTGCAGCTGCCGGTGCGGGCATCGAAACGGGTGCTGCCGCAACAGGGATCTGCTGTACCAGAGTAGTCTCGGAATGACCCCCTGGAGGGCCAGTTCGAATGGTGATCTTCAGCTCCGGGGTTTCCAGTTTAACTTCACTTGCCCCGGATTTGGCCACGAATTTTATCAAGCTTTGAATCTCCTTAATATCCATAATACATCTTTTGTTTGGTTGTCACTTTTAAGGGTTGTAGGCCCATTTCAAATATATGGAGCCCCAGGTAAATCCGCCTCCAAAGGCTGCAAATATCAGGTTATCTCCTTTTTTCAATTGTTCTTCATAATCAGCTAATAGCAAGGGCAAAGTAGCTGAAGTGGTATTGCCATATCGATGGATGTTCATCATGACCTTATCCGAATCCAAGCCCATTCTTTTGGCTGTGGCATCTATAATTCTTTTGTTGGCCTGATGAGCAACCAACCAGCTAACATCATCGTGGTCTAACCCGTTACGCTCCATGATCTTAGCGGCCACATCGGCCATATTGGATACGGCAAATTTGAATACAGATTTACCATCCTGAAATACATAATGTTGCTTTTGACGCACTGTTTCCTCTGATGCTGGTAACAAAGATCCTCCGGCTTCGATTTTTAGAAACTCTCTCCCATTGCCATCCGAGCGAAGATGTTCATCTATCAGGCCTAATCCTTCTGTATTGGGTTCAAAAAGAACTGCTCCGGCACCATCGCCGAAAATAATACAGGTAGTCCTGTCTTCGTAATCCAGAATAGACGACATTTTATCGGCCCCGATAAGCAATACTTTTTTGTATCTGCCAGATTCGATATACCGCGCGGCGGTAGACATGCCAAAAAGAAAATTGGAGCAAGCTGCTTGCATATCGTATGCAAAAGCGTTGGTCGCTCCAATCTGCGTTGCAACATAAACCGCCGTAGATGCCACAGGCATATCTGGGGTAGCTGTCCCTACCAAAACCAATTCTATTTCTTTCGGATCAAGGTTTTTCTTCCTGATCAGGTCTTCTGCAGCTTTCACCGCTAAATAAGAAGTCCCTCTGTCCTTGTCTTTTAGGATTCTTCTTTCCTTGATACCGGTTCGTGTGGTGATCCACTCATCAGTGGTATCTACCATGGTTTCCAATATTTTATTGGTCAACCGGTAGTCCGGAACATAGGCACCCACAGCTGTTATGGCTGCTGATAGTTTGCTCATATTTTTGCCGATTTTTGGTCTAGAATCCTAAGAAACATCCAAAAATTGGTGAAAAATAGTGAATTTTCGTCAATAATTGCCTTCAAAACGTTTTTTTAGGACTATGGGATAAACCATAAAAAAACTCCCGCTATATAAAGGCGGGAGTCTTCATTTTTTATAAAGGTGATCAGTCTGTTACCTCTTCTGTTGTATCGATCAGAACCTGACCCCGGTAATATAATTTTCCTTCATGCCAATGAGCCCTATGATAGAGATGCAATTCTCCGGTTGATGGATCTTTAGACAGTGTTGGGGTCGTTGCTTTGTAGTGAGTTCTTCTCTTGTCACGTCTCGATTTGGAAATCTTTCTCTTAGGATGTGCCATGATGAAATTTAATTATCCGTTTTTAAATCTTTTAAAGCGTCCCATCTGGGATCGGTTTCTTCTTTATTCCTTTTTGCCTTTTGTGGCTTTAATTCTTCGAGTTTTTCCAAAACATCCGATTGCAATGAACCGTCGAGTACTCCGGGGTGCACCCTTTTTGGAGGAACTGCTAAAACCAACATTTCATAAATATACTGTGCAATATTGACCTGATGTTCTCCATGAGGTAAGATCAAAATCTCATCATCCTCATCATTGTAAAAATCCCCGAACTTAACAACCAGATTTAAAGAAGCTTCAATTTCCTGATCAAAGGATTCACTCGTCAGGTCGCAATCAAGATTCACTGTTCCTACAGCTGTCATTTCAAACTCCAGCATGGTCGGCAACCGATCCAGCAAGACTGTTAACCTGATTGAAGCATCATTAAATTCGGCATAATCAAAAGCCTCGAAGAACGTATTATCAATACTGTAATTAAATTCGTGTTTGCCCGGTTTCAATCCCGCAAAAGGAATAGTAAATTCCTGTTTCTTCATCATCCGGTACACGAGTTTAAGGCGTGCAAAGATACTTTTTTTTTAGAAATACTCAATTATAATCTCAAATAATTAGATCAAACCCTGGCGGGTAAATCGCGGGGTGTAAAGCATTTACTTTTTCGGTTTCTGCGCTTTCAGCGGTTGCCGTGTGAGTTCTTTGTACTGCTCTCTATTTCTGAAAATATCGATAGCTGTAAATACGGCCTCCTTAAAGGAGCTCTCATCGGCTACTCCCTGTCCGGCAATTTCATAAGCCGTTCCATGATCCGGAGAAGTTCGGACATGACTAAGGCCTGCGGTGAAATTGACTCCCTTACCAAAGGACAATGTTTTAAATGGTATAAGTCCCTGGTCATGATATGCCGCTAAAACAGCATCGAACTGGAGGTGGGTCCCCGACCCAAAGAAACTGTCGGCAGCATAGGGTCCAAATACCAAAAGTCCCTTTTTCGACAAGGCTTCGATGGCCGGCCTGAGGACTTCATCGTCCTCTTTGCCAATTACCCCATTGTCCCCGCTATGCGGATTGATACCCAACAACGCAATTTTAGGGCGTCGTATACCGAAATCCATTTTTAGGGATTTATCGATAATCCCAACTTTCCTGGCAATAAGTTCAGCATCTATTGAATCGGGCACATCTTTTACGGCGAGATGATCGGTGAGAAGCCCGACTTTTAGCTCTGGAGTTACCATGAACATCAGGCTATCACCATCGAGTTCACGTGCCAGATAATCTGTATGTCCTGGAAAGTTAAACTCGTCTGACTGTATGTTAGACTTGTTTATCGGAGCGGTAACTAGTACATCGATTTCTCCTTGCTTCAACGCCATCACTGCAGCTTTCAGCGATCTTATCGCCAATGCCCCGGCCTGTTTTGTAGATTGTCCGTACTTGATTTCTGCAGTTTCTTTCCAGACACCGACAACATTAAATTTATTATCTGAACTGCGGTCGGCAGATGAAACCCCATGAAAATTGAGGCCTAACCCCAGGTCTTGCTTTTGCTGCGAGACAATTTTGCTGGAAGCAAAGAGAACAGGAGTACAAAACTCGAGCATCCTTTGATCCTTAAAAGTTTTTAAGACCACTTCGCATCCTATCCCGTTGATATCTCCTATGGAAATACCCAACTTTATTTTTTTCTCCTCACTCATGTCGAACGCGTCTTTATTTCTACTTTTACACGGCAAAACTACTTATTTTAAACAAACCATGTTTACCGGAATAATTGAAACTTTAGGTATTGTAACAGGATTAGAAAAAGAAGGGGGAAACCTGAATATAAATATTGAATCAGATATCACCCCGGAACTGAAAATTGACCAAAGTGTAGCCCATAACGGTGTTTGTCTTACTGTGGTTAGGATAGATGGAAGGTCGTATACCGTAACCGCCATTGAAGAAACCCTTCAAAAAAGTAATCTTGGCAGACTTAAAACAGGAGATGCTGTTAATCTTGAAAGAGCCATGGTTCTCGGTTCTCGCCTCGACGGTCATCTGGTTCAGGGCCACGTAGACAGTACTGCCAGCTGTACCCGGATAGAAGAACAGGATGGTAGCTGGCACTTCCATTTTAAATATACGCCTGTTCCTGGGGGAGTTACCGTTGAAAAAGGATCCATCACCGTGGATGGTGTAAGCCTGACGGTAGTAGAATCAGGGCCCGATTCCTTTAGTGTCGCCATTATACCCTATACCTATGAAAACACCAGGTTTAACCAATATTCTTTAGGCACGGTTGTAAACCTGGAATTCGATGTAATCGGTAAATATGTTGCACGGCTTATGGAATTAAGGCGCTGAAGTCTGTCTTGAAAACTCTTACACCTTTATAAATATCTTCTTCCTGTACATCACATAGGCCAGTAAGAGATAAAAAGCGATGACACAAAGTCCGTAGAGAAGTGACGAAAATTTAAGCGGTAAGGCGTCCACAACAAATATATTTTCGAATAACCACGCATGCAAAGATTTTCCCTCGGAAACCGATATCTGATGAAAGATCTTTGAAATCCAACTCGACAAAAAATATACCGTAATCGCATTGGCCCCGGCATATCGGAATATACTCCCGAATTTAATCCCCCGTACATCTGTTAGATAATAGATAACTGCCAAACAAATATTTGCCCAACCCGCCGTAACAAGCACATAGCTGCTCGTCCAGATCGGCTTATTTATTGGGAAAAACGGATCCCACAAATATCCGAGGACTACCAGAATGACCCCCAAGCCTATAAGCAACCTTGCTTTCTTCGCCCTTGCAGAGACGAGTATTAGTCCGGTAAAAATCCCCAGGAGACTGCTCGCTATGGAGGGCAGTGTACTGAGAATCCCTTCAGGATCATAGTCTTCCTTGTACATATGTGTTCCGAGAAGATTCAGATCTACGAAGTTTGCCCAATTGTTGGGTGCCCTATCAAAGGTTGGGGCCTCGCCCTGTATAGGTATAAATCCAAGCCAGATCCAATAACCAAGAAGTATCGTTATACAAATCGCCAGCAACACCCGCCAATTAAAATTCAGGAAGAGAATGGCGGCAAAAAAGAAGACCAGGCCTATGCGCTGAAGTACGCCAGGGAATCTGATGCTTTCAAAACTCTGAAAGAACGGAAAATGAATTGTAAATGCCCCTAAAAATAATCCAAGGCCCAGAAGTTTCAAGCTGCGTACCGTAATTTTTTTATAGGTTGATTTGTTGGGTTCCTTGTTGCGATAGGCAAAAACGATCGAGGTACCTACAATAAACAGGAAAAAAGGAAAGACCAGGTCTGTAGGAGTGTATCCGTGCCAGGTTGAATGCAGCAAAGGGGCATAAACATGTTCCCAGGTTCCCGGGGTATTGACCAATATCATCAGTACGATGGTCAGCCCCCGAAAAATATCTACGGAAATAATTCTTTCCTTCATATTACTACTGGTTAAAGCAAATCGTCCTTAATTCGATCCCATATACGCTTAAGTAAAAAGGCAGATGCAATAACGGCAATGGTTAGTCCCATGGCAAGGCCGTAATTGCCATAAATCCAATTTCCTGTCGCAAACATGCAACTATAAACAAAGACACAGCCTACCAACATAGCTAGAATTCCTGAGGGCACTGTCCATTTACCTTCTCCTTTTGTAAGTTCGACACCCTGACTGGAAGCTTGGTCGACTATCTTTTTCCAACCCGGCCCGCCTGGTTGTGTTATTTTATAAAACCGAATCAGCGTTGATGTCTTTTCGGCAGGCGTGAGAAAGGTAACGGTAATCCAGAGGACAGAAGTAATGAGAACTACCAGCGGAAAACGACTCCACAGTGGAAATATAGCCGTTTCATCCAGAAAAAGCACCTGCTCATATCTCCAAAAAAGAAGCGATATGATACCGGAAGAGAACATCGCGACTATTTCACTCCAGGCGTTGATTCGCCACCAGAACCATCTTAGGATAAATATCAAACCTGTTCCTGCACCAAACATTATAATGATATCGAACAGTTGTTTTGCATTGGTTAAATACAAAGCAAAAATGGCGCTGGCGATCATTAGCACCACTGTTGTTATCCTACCTACCATTACTAATTCCTTCTCGTTGGCCTTTTTACGGATCTGTTGACGGTAAAAGTCATTTACCACATATGAAGACCCCCAGTTTAAGTGGGTAGAAATGGTAGACATATATGCCGCTCCTAATGAGGCCAGAACAAGCCCCAGTAAACCGCTGGGTAACTTCGT
>JBDNAQ010000095.1:0-16797 GCA_039768345.1 Flavobacteriaceae bacterium | reverse complement strand
GCTGTCGAGGGAGTTCCGGTCTTTGGATCGATACTTAAAAGGGTAAATCCCACAGCCATTGTCGCCCCAAAAAGACGGGCTTCTTCATTGTACATTCTGGCTACTGCCTGCCAGGTAGCTCGTAGGGCATAATCTATGGTGATCTCCTTCATAAGTAAAGGTTTGGACCCCAAAGATAATAAAAATATACTATGCATGCATAATAAATTTTTACAAAAAGCTCAAGGCCATTAGAATAGGGAAGTGGCCGTTTATAGCCACCAATGATCAGGGATTGGTGTTAGTGATCGTAAATATCGTTGTAGAGATGGAGGTATTTCTCTTTGATAATTTTTCTTCTCAGTTTCATAGTAGGGGTCAGATGACCGTCGTCTACGTTCCAGATCTCCGGGGTAAGCCTGAATTGTTTTACTTTTTCCCATTTAGCGAACTGGGCATTAGCCTTGTCTACCTCCTCCTGGTATTTCTCCAGCACTCTGACGTCCATCACTATATCCGAATTTTCGCCAAAGGTGATTTGATTTTTTTCGGCCCACTCATACAGGTAGTCGTAATTAGGCTGGATAAGAGCTGCAGGCATTTTTTCACCTTCACCCACCACCATGATCTGTTCGATAAAAGGTGATTGTTTGAATTTGTTCTCCAAAAGTTGTGGTGCCACATATTTACCTCCGGAGGTTTTGAACATTTGTTTTTTTCTGTCTGTGATCTTTAGGAAACCATCTGCGTCGATTTCACCTATATCGCCTGTATGGAAATAACCGTTGATCAAAACTTCGGCGGTCATTTTCGGATCTTTATAATAACCGAGCATCACCTGTGGGCCTTTGATACAGATTTCTCCATCATCAGCGATCCGCACATCTGTACGGCCTATGGGTTTTCCTACCGAACCGATCTTAAACCCCTTGTTACGCATATCGTTTACCGAAATTACAGGTGAGGTCTCTGTAAGACCGTAGCCCTCCATAACACCCATTTCAGCGGCATTGAAGATCCTGGCCAAACGGGGTTGTAGAGCAGCACTTCCAGAAGCGATCAGGGATAAATTTCCTCCCAGACCTGCTTTCCATTTGCTAAAAATCAGTTTGCGGGCGAGTTTGAGTTGTCTTTCATACCACCATCCATTTTGGCCATAAGGTTCGTATTTCAGGCCTACCTTCACTGCCCAGAAGAACAGTATCTTTTTAATTCCGCTGAGCGCATGTCCTTTTGCGATTATTTTATCATAAACCTTTTCGAGAAGCCGGGGTACGGCGGTCATTACATGCGGTGCTGTTTCTTTAAGGTTTTCACTGATAGTTTCCAGGGATTCAGCGAAGTAAATAGAGACAGAACGATATTGGTACAGATACATCAGCATTCGTTCGTATATATGGCAAACAGGCAAAAAGCTCAATGCCCGTACATTACCATCTTCAATGGGAAGCCGCTCTGAACTCTCCAATGTATTGCTTACGATATTGTCATGGGAGAGCATAACTCCTTTGGGTTTGCCGGTGGTACCCGAAGTGTAGATCAACGTAGCCAGGTCGTCTGGCTTCACCTTCGCCATCAGTTCCTCTACTTGCCCCTGATTGGAATAGTCTTCCCCTTTAGCCACTACCTCTTCCCAGTTATCACAACCCGGAATCTTATCGAATGAAAAAACCCCTTTTAGGGTGGGCACCTGATCCTGTATGGCTTTTATCTTGTCATATACCTCCTGGCAGGAGACAAAACAATATTGGGATTCAGAATGATTAAGTACATAGGCATATTCTTCTTTCGATATTGTAGGGTAAATGGGAACGTTCTGGGCGCCAAGTTGCAGCACCCCAATGTCTACTATGTTCCATTCTGTACGATTAGTTAAGGAGATCACGGCCACTTTATCATCGGGCCCTATACCCATTCTCAACAAACCCCTGCTGATCTTGTTTGCTTTATCGATATATTCCTGAGTTGAGGTCGAGATCCATTGGCCATCATATTTGGTGACCAGGGCATTTTTCAGGTTTCCTTTTGACAATTGGTAATAAGGAAAGTCGAATAGCCGGGTGATATTTTGCATACTTAGTTTCTAAATCGTAATCGCAAAATAAGAAAAGGCAACGGCATTAGAAAATCCGCTGCAACTATTTGAGAAGCAGGGGTGTGTTTTTCAATCGCTGCTGAGCTGATTTTAAGTATAAATCAAAGTTTTTATTGATGTTGCTCAACCCAATGTCTGGCATTAACAAATGCTTCCAGCCAAGGTGAGATCTCATCGCCTCGTTCCCTGGGATAATACGCCCAATTCCAGGGAAAGATTGACCGCTCAATATGTGGCATGGTTACCAGATGACGCCCGCTGGGATCACATAGCATGGCAGTATTAAAGTCACTCCCGTTCGGATCTGCCGGGTATTCACCATAGGCATAACGGGCCACAATATTGTACCGATCCTCATCATATGGCAAACTAAACTTTCCTTCACCATTTGAAATCCAGACTCCAAGTGTGGTACCTGCCAGAGAAGATAACATAACGGAATGATTTTCTTTGATGGTCACCGATGTGAAACCACTTTCGTGTTTACGTGATTCATTAAAAGTCATTTTCCCATGGTTTTCATGATCCGGGTAGATCAGGTCGAGTTCCATAAAAAGCTGACAGCCGTTACATATACCGATGGATAATGTGTCGGGACGCGCAAAAAACCGTTTCAAAGACTCCTTTGCTTTTTTATTGTATTTAAATGCTCCTGCCCAGCCTTTAGCACTTCCCAGCACGTCGGAATTTGAGAATCCACCAACAGCGCCAATA
Source organism: Flavobacteriaceae bacterium (assembly GCA_039768345.1). GTDB lineage: Bacteria > Bacteroidota > Bacteroidia > Flavobacteriales > Flavobacteriaceae > JAHEJJ01. The sequence continues at coordinate 14,009 of JBDNAQ010000095.1, read as the reverse complement.
AACTGAATGTCTTCCAGCGTCTCCCGACCGCTGATCAGGTCGGTCATATGCACATCCTTTACATCGAATCCGGCCAGGTACATGGCATTGGCCATTTCTCTTTCTGAGTTACTGCCCTTCTCGCGTATCACCGCTGCCTTTGGCCTGTGGGTCCCGGATAAAGGCTTTTTACCGTCGAAATTCTGCGGGAAGGAATATTTTAAGGGTTGATGCTTATAATTTTCATAGCGAGTGCGTGCCAACTGGCCAGCGGTCTGTTTCTTATCGAGCAGGAATGAAGTGTAGTACCAGATGTCCCTTTGCTCTGCAATGTTTAATGACAGGCTATCGTTGACGTTTTTCAGTCTTAATTCGGGCCGTTCAAGAACTCTTCCGATCTTATGATATTCAATTCCCTGCCTGGCGAGAACTTGTTCAACCGAATCGTCTTTGGCCTGGAATACAATCGCGGGATTTTCTGAAAACAATAGTTTTATGGTGTCTGTTTCCTGTAAGGAGCTCAGATCTATTTCAAGTCCCAGATCTGTATTTGCAAAACACATCTCGAGGAGCGTGGTGATCAATCCGCCGCCCGAAACATCATGCCCGGCATAGATATGTCCTACCCCGATAAGTTTCTGTACCGCCTCGAATATCCGTACAACCTTTTGAGGATCTCCGATGTCCGGGACATTTTGGCCAATTCTATTCAAAATTTGCGCAAATGAGGAACCCCCGAGCTCATATGAGGCATCGGCCAAAGTGATATAGTACAGATCGCCACCTTCCCGCCGAAGCACCGGCTCCACCACTTTCGTGATATCGTTGCAATGGGCTGTGGCAGAAACGATGACTGTTCCCGGTGCTATAACCTCCCCGTCATTATATTTTTGCTTCATGGAAAGTGAATCCTTACCCGTGGGTACATTGATACCCAGAGAAATTGCAAATTCCGACAGCGCCTGCACAGCTTTGTAAAGACGTGCGTCTTCCCCTGGATTTTTACACGGCCACATCCAGTTAGCCGATAAAGAAACCGAGCGAATACCTTTTTCGAGCGGAGCCCATACAATATTACTCAAAGCTTCCACGACACTAAGTCGGCTTGCAGCTTCCGGATCGATCAGGCCTGAAACAGGCGAATGACCAATCGAGGTGGCAATACCTGATTTTCCTTCAAAATCCAATGCCATTACACCGCAGTTATTAAGCGGTAATTGCAACGGTCCTGTACATTGCTGATTAGCCACCAGTCCGCCAACACAGCGATCTACCTTATTGGTAAGCCAGTCTTTACACGCAACGGCTTCCAACTGTAAAACGGCGCCTAAATATTCCTCTATCCTGTTGAAGGAATACTCCACTTGCTCATAATTATAGGCGATGGTTTTATCGTTCATAACGGTGGTAGGTGAGCTGCCGAACATATCGCTTAGGGCAAGGTCCATCGGTGATTTAGATGTCTTTTCAGATTTGAAGGTAAAGCGGTTATCGCCCGTTACCTCACCAACCTCGTAATGCGGTGATCGTTCGCGCTCTGCCACCCGTTTTAGAAGCCCCATATCATCTTCGCCCATTATGAGCCCCATCCGTTCCTGTGATTCATTTCCAATGATCTCCTTAGCAGACAGGGTAGGATCTCCTACGGGTAATTTATCTAAGTTGATTACTCCTCCGGTTTCTTCCACCAATTCCGAAAGGCAGTTCAGGTGGCCGCCTGCACCGTGATCATGAATGGAAACGATTGGATTCTCGTCTAATTCTATCAATGCCCGGATTGCATTGGCGGCTCTTTTTTGCATTTCCGGATTGGACCGCTGGACGGCATTGAGTTCGATCGCTGAACTAAATTCCCCCGTATCGGCACTGGAAACCGCAGCACCACCCATACCTATCCTGTAATTATCCCCACCGAGGATTACGATCTTATCGCCCTTTTGAGGAGTATCTTTAATGGCCTGAGAAGCTTTTCCATATCCAATCCCACCGGCCAGCATGATAACCTTATCGAACCCTAATCTTCGTTGATCTTCCTCGTGTTCGAAGGTTAGTACCGACCCGGCGATCAACGGTTGTCCAAATTTGTTACCGAAGTCTGAAGCCCCGTTAGAAGCCTTTATCAAAATATCCATGGGGGTCTGATAAAGCCAGGAGCGTTCTCTCATGGCTTCTTCCCATGGCCGGTCTTTGGCCAGGCGCGAATAGGCTGTCATATAGACTGCCGTGCCTGCAAGTGGTACGGCTCCTTTACCACCGGCCATCCTATCGCGGATTTCACCACCCGAACCAGTAGCAGCACCATTGAAGGGCTCTACTGTGGTTGGAAAATTATGGGTTTCGGCTTTGAGCGAGATTACCGATTCAAAAGGTTTCTTTTTATAATAGTCGGGTTTGTCTGCCGATTGGGGCGCAAACTGAAGGACCCTGGGTCCTTTGATAAATGCAACATTATCCTTATATGCCGAAACGATCTCGTTCGGATGGGCTTTTGATGTTTGTTTGATCATTGTAAAAAGGGAATCGGGCATTTCCTTTCCGTCGATCACAAAAGTTCCATTAAAAATTTTATGACGGCAGTGTTCAGAATTCACCTGGCTAAAGCCGAACACTTCAGAATCTGTGAGTTTTCGGTTCAGTTTTGTCGAAAGTTCTTCGAGATAGCCTACTTCCTCTTCGCTCAGTGCCAGCCCTTCCTGTTGATTGTAGGCGCCGATATCTTCCACCTCAATAATTGGCTGAGGGGCTACTTCAACAGTAAATATTTTTTGATCAAGGCTATTGTATTTTTGAGCGAGCATAGCATCAAAGTCTGTAAATTGAGCTTCTACCGCATAGTACTCTTCGATTCGAAGGATACCCTCAACACCCATGTTTTGCGTGATTTCAGTGGCATTCGTACTCCATGGAGTGATCATCGCCGCTCTGGGCCCAACAAAAAAGGCGTCGATAGACGCCGCTTCTATTTTGGGTAAATCACCAAATAACCAGCTTAGTTGTTCGGTTTCTTCCTGAGAAAAAACACCCTCTTTTTGAACTGCATAAACTTTTGTAGAGACCTGGCCGAAGAAGTGAATCATTTGCAATGACTATTGAGCGTTTCAAGAAGCCACAAATTTACATTTTTATTGGAGTAGATGCACGTGAAAAAAAAGGCAGTTATAAAGGGCGATTGTTAATTTCTTTTAGACAGTCTTGCCATATAGAATCCGTCAAATCCGGTTTTGGAAGCCCATAGATGTTCCTCTTGCTCGAGTTGGAAGCTCTGTCCAGCATCTGTCTTCAGAAATCGTACAATCTGTGCCTCGTTTTCCTGCGGAAGTATAGAACAAGTTGCATATACCAATTTGCCACCGGGCTTTACCATTGCCGCATAACGTTCTAGTATATCGGCCTGTTGTTCAATCAACTTCAAAACGAAGTCTTTCTCTAGTTTCCATTTCGCGTCAGGGTTACGGCGCAAGACACCCAATCCGCTGCAAGGTGCATCGATCAGCACTCTGTCCGCTTTTCCGTGAAGCTTTTTAATTACTTTATTGGAATCTATTAGTCGGGTTTCGATATTATGTGCCCCGTTCCTTCTCGCCCTTCGTTTTAGTTCTTTTAACTTCTGACTATAGATATCTAATGCAATGATCTGCCCCTTGTTTTCCACCAGACAGGCCAGGTGTAAGGCTTTGCCGCCTGCACCGGCACAAGCATCGATAATTCGCATGCCGGGCTTTGCATCTAAAAAGGGAGCCACTTTTTGAGAAGAAGCGTCCTGAACCTCAAATAAACCCGATTTAAAAGCCTCTGTTCTGAAGATATTTGACCTTTGTTCAAGAACCAGGGCTTGAGGATAATTTTTAATAGAAGCTGCCTGGATTTTCTCTATAGCCAAAGCTTTCTTAAGATCATCACGACTGGATTTTAAGGTATTGGTGCGCAGTACAACAGGAGCGACCTTATTCAGAGCCTTCAGTTCTTGAGACCATAAATCTTCTCCAAGGGCATCGCTACCCATCTCATCCAGCCAATCGGGAACAGATTCTCTAAATTTTCTGATTTGAGACAGTTCATCGAAGCGACCCTTTATCCTCCTGGTCGGGACAAGCCCGAATTCTTCCCAGGGAGGCAATGAAATTCCCTTCAATGTGGCCCAAACCGTAAAAAGCCTGAACAGGCCTTCCTGGTGAAATGGCTCTGAAACCGATGCTATTTCTGCATATAATCGCTTCCATCTGACTATATCATAGACAGTTTCTGCAATAAAACCGCGATCTCTGGACCCCCAACGGGGATCGCTTTTCAGGACTTTTTCGACAGCTTTATCGGCATAGACCTGTTCGTTAAAAATCTGATGGAGAGTCCTGATGACTGCAAAAACTAAATTTCTGTGTAATCGCATGGGAATATTGATCTGGCAAAGGTATCATTTTGGAATAAACCAATAAAAAAGGAAGCAGGGTAAACCCCGCTTCCTTGCACGAACACTTCGACACTCTGAAATAGAGGTCTCCCAAACCTAACCGATTTTTACAACCGAATAGTAAGCTTTCGATTTTGAATACCAGGTACCGTTGTACTTATAATATTTTCTTCCCCTAACCCAAACGGTATGATATCCTCTGGGCAGCCGTTTGATTCTCACACCCACTGGTGCTTTAACTACTACGAATTTTTTCCCGTGTGCTTTGTACCAGATGCCTTTGGTAAAGTAGTAATTAATGCCAGAATGAATCAGGATCTTAGGCCGGTGAAGTTTTACAACCACCGTTCCATATCTTGGCGTCACTTTTATATGATGGGCCTGTACAAGCATACTTCCTCCCAGGAAGGCCGTCATGATCAATAGAAGTTTTAGATTTTTCATTTTGTTATTTTTTTTGGGGTTATAATGCTAAGACCAGCCTGCTCAAAAAAGGTTTAATAAAAAAGGAAGCCATTTGGCTTCCTTTTCGTTCCTTTGATCGAAATGCGATTATCCCCCGCCTTTTCTCTTTTGCATTTCCCTTAGCAGCCTTCGCTTAAAATCTTCTTCCGCCTTGATCAAAAGCAGCGTTTTTTTAGGAGAGATCACGGTAGTCATCTTTTCTAAAAAAGCGATATGCAGCTTTTGCTTGGTCATTTCAAGTTCCATCAATTGATTCAGCAATTCGCTCGCTTCTGACTGGGTTAGTAAATCCATATCCATAAATTTAGCTTGTATTTCTACACGCTCTGTACGCCTGATCCGCTGGATGTTTTTCTCGTGCTCGTTGTAAACAGGCCAAAACGCCTGGGCCTCGTCTGAGGTAAGACCCAATCGCTCCGTGATAAACGCTACCTTGAGTGTTTTAATCTTCTCTCTGCCAGGTCCGCCCTGCCCGAATACTACGAACGTCGCGAACAAGCACAGAACAAAGGCCCCCATTTTGCCGTATTTATTCATCATAATCCAAATTAAGTTCATCTATGTCATCGATAGTGGTCTCTAAATAATCCACTATATTCTCATCATCCAAATTGCGTTCCAAAATATCATTCAACTCCAAATCCTCTATCGGAATAACCTCTGCAATCTCATAAGAGCTTAAGCCAGTGCTATAGTCTTCAAAATATGCGAGTAATTCTCCGCTGGCGATATCCCCGAATTCCAAAGACCTGTTGCCTTGCCATTGCCATCCGAAGATAAGCACCACGGCAGCCGCTACCGAAGCAGCCGCAAATAAGAGTTTTTTATAAGGTTTAAGCCTAATCACCCGGGTCTGAGCTACAGGATTTTTGGCTAAAACCTCTTTACTCAGGGAATCAAAATACCCCTCCGGAGTCTTAAATCCATCAGATTCGGGCAGATCAAAAGAGGCCTTTTCTAATTTAGACATGATCTCTTCGGATAATCCCTCAAAATAACCCTGAGGTGTTTTAAATCCTTCTTCTTTACTTATTTTGCCCATCACTTCAATTTGACTTCTTCTGCTTCAAAAGGTTTAATACCTTCTCGTACACCGCAATTTCAATTTATTGCTATTTTTCATCCTTAAGATACGATTCAATTTTTTTAACGGCCAAATGATATGAAGCTTTTAAACCCCCTACCGATGTGTCGAGAATGGCCGATATTTCATCGTATTTCATATCCTCGAAATATTTCATTGTAAAAACAAGCTTTTGTTTTTCAGGGAGCGTAGCCAGTGCTTTTTGTAGTTTCAACTGGATTTCATCGCCTTCAAAATAAACATCAGCCTCTAAATTATTTACCATTCGTTCCTGTACTTCATCCATCCCCAAGCCCAGTTTCTTTGATTTTACTTTAATAAAGGTTAGTGCTTCATTGGTACCAATCCGGTATATCCATGAAAAAAGCTTGCTGTCTCCTTTAAAACCATCAATACTCCTGAAAATCTTGATAAAGGTGTTTTGTAAGACATCGTCGGTATCATCATGATTCAGTACAATCCTACGGATATGCCAATACAGGCGTTCTTTGTACAGATCGATCAGTACTTCGAACGCTTTGGAATCCTTCTGTTTTAACCGTTCAACTAATGTCTCTTCAGCTATCAAGACTTGTTTCTTATAACTTTTAGACTATTAAAGACTAAAAAGGTTTAAGGCGTGCTTATCCTCAGGCCCCAAGTGATTGCATATCCACCAGATTTCTATATACACCTTCGGCAGTAAGAAGATCTTTGTGTGAACCTATTTCTACAATTTTTCCTTTTTGCAAGACCACGATCTTATCTGCATTTTGAATGGTAGACAAACGATGTGCGATTACTATAGAAGTTCGGTTTTGCATCATGTTCTCAAGAGCATTCTGTACGAGCCTTTCACTTTCGGTATCCAGTGCCGAAGTAGCCTCATCAAGAAGCATTACAGGTGGATTTTTCAATACGGCACGTGCGATAGAAAGACGCTGTTTCTGCCCACCACTAAGTTTATTTCCCCCATCCCCTATATTCGTATCATAACCATTTGGAAGATCGATGATAAATTCGTGGGCATTGGCGATTTTCGCGGCTTCAACAATCTCTTCCTTGGTGGCATCGTGCTTGCCCAATGAAATATTATTTTTCACCGTATCATTGAACAATATGGAATCCTGAGTAACCAAGCCGATCAAATCGCGAAGTGATTTCTTTTTGAGATCTCTGATATCAACATCATCAATCTTTATCTGGCCTTTGCTTACATCGTAAAAACGAGTAACCAAATTGGCGATCGTACTTTTACCGCTGCCAGATTGTCCGACCAGAGCTACAGTACTGCCCTTTGGGACTTCCAGGCTGAAATCTTTAAGCACCAATTCATCCTCGTACTTAAATGATATGTGTAGCAGGCTAATGCCGGAAGTAAAATCCAATTTTTCAATCGCATCCGGTTTTTCCTTTATTGTATTCTCCGTTTCCAGGATCTCCAAAACCCGTTCCGCTGCCGCATTGCCTTTACGAACACCATAGGACGCTTTGCTTATCGCCTTAGCGGGGGTAAGGATGTTATAGGCCAGCCCCATATAAGCGATAAAAGAGGAGGCATCGAGGCTACCGTCTACAAGTACCATTTTGCCTCCAAACCATAAAAGTACCCCTATAACCAGTATCCCCAGGAATTCCCCTGTAGGTGAGGCCAGGTTCTGACGGTTCAATAGTTTGTTGGAGAACTTAAAAAAGCGCTCGGTAGAATTTTGAAAAACCTTAGAAAATCTTGACTCAGCGTTAAAGGCCTTCACCACTCTTAAACCACCTAGTGTTTCTTCAACGATCGAGAGAAATTCTGCCTGTTCCATCTGTACTCTTGCAGATTGTTTTTTTAAGGACTTTCCAATACGCGATATGATCATCCCGGCAATGGGGATAAAGATGAAGACAAAGAGCGTAAGTTTTGTGCTTATCGAAAACATTACCAGAATGGTAAATAGTATTGTTAGTGGCTCCCTGATGATCAATTCCAGGATCGATAGGAAAGAGTGTTGAATTTCTAGTACATCTGAAGAAATCCGTGCAATTACATCGCCTTTCTTTTTTTCCGAAAAAAAGCTGAGCGGTAACTCCACAAGCTTATTATACATAGCATTCCTAACGTCTTTCAACACCCCATTTCTCAGGAATGTAATAAAATACATAGCCAGGTAGTTAAAAATATTCTTTAGCAGGAAAAGTGCCAGCACCAAACCGATAACGATTACCAGGCCTTTCATTTCATCATCCCCGGAAAAAGCTGTGAGCTGGTAGTTAAGGTATTCCATAAGGTATTCCTTTATATTTCCCATCCCGGAATAGACGGGCGCCGTATATACCTTTTTTGTTTTGTCGAAAAGCACATCGAGCATCGGGATCAATGCGGCAAATGAGAGTGCACTGAAAAGGGCATACAGAATATTAAAAAAGATGTTTAGATATCCATATCGACGATAAGGGCCTGCAAATCGTAAGATTTTCCTGAAATATTCCATTAATCGAGCTTGAGTTCGCTAATTATCCGGTCGATCTTACCATCGAGCAGAGCGGAGGTTTCCTCTAATGCCTCCCTGTTTTCTAAGGAGGTGTTTACACTGAAATAAAATTTTATCTTGGGTTCGGTTCCGCTAGGTCGCGCTGCCATTCGAGTACCGTCTTCAGCAGTATAAATCAATACATTGGATTCAGGAAGCAACAGGGAAGTGGTACTGCCATCTAACCTATTGATTGAAACCGAACTGTTATAGTCATCGATGCGAATTACTTTTGAACCATCGAGTTCATCTAAGGGGTTAAGCTTAAGGTCCTCCATCATCTTTACGATCTCCTCTGCGCCTTGAATCCCCTTTTTGGTAATAGAGATCAGGCGTTCTTTGTAGTAACCATAGGCGATATAACAGTTGATCAGCTCATTATAGAAAGAGCTGCCCCCGGCTTTCGCCTGGGCTGCGATCTCGCAAGCCAGTAGCGTTGAGGTAACGGCATCTTTGTCGCGCACAAAATCACCCACCATATATCCAAAACTTTCTTCACCCCCGCCAATGAAGTACTGATCGGGGTAGTCCTGGATCATTTTTGCGATCCATTTAAAGCCGGTCAGGGATGTTTTGCACTCGATCCCGTATGCCCTGGCCAATTCTTCCATCATCGGCGTGGAAACTATGGTACTGGCAATAAATTCGTTTCCTGCAAATCCTTTTTTCTTTTTCTCTTCTAACAGGAACCTTGTCATCAGAAGCATGGTTTGGTTTCCGTTTAGCAGTTGAATTTTTCCTTCGTAATCACGGACCGCTATACCCAACCTGTCGCTGTCTGGGTCGGTACCCACCACCATATCCGCACCGATCTCTTGGGCTTTTTCTATCGCCATTTTAAGTGCCTCCGGTTCTTCCGGGTTGGGGGAGACCACCGTAGGAAACCCACCATCGGGTTCTGCCTGTTCTTCGATTATGGTAACATTGGTATATCCTGCCCTTTTCAACACTTCTGGAATCGCGGTAATAGAAGTCCCGTGAAGCGAGGTAAAAACAATGCTGAAATCGTCCTTCGACTCGGCATTAAAATTTCCATTTTTTACCGAGGCTTCGAAAAATGCCTCATCTACTTCCTGATCGATCAGTTCTATTAACGCTTGATTCGCCTCGAAACGAATGTCTTCATATTCCAGGGCGTTGATCTCATCGATGATTTCTCGGTCCTGAGGAGGAACAATTTGTCCGCCATCGGTCCAATACACCTTATAACCGTTGTATTCGGGCGGATTATGCGAAGCAGTAAGCACCACTCCGGCATGGCATCCCAAATGGCGTACGGCAAACGAAAGTTCGGGTGTGGTTCTCAGTTCGGAAAAAAGAAACACCTTAATATCGTTGGCTGAGAAAACTTCGGCTACCACACGTGCCAGGGTATCGCTGTTGTGTCTGCAATCATAAGCGATAACTACCTTTGGCTGCTCTCCGGGATAGACCTGATGAAGGTAATTACTGAGCCCCTGGGTGCTTTTGCCCAGGGTATATTTGTTAATACGATTGGTGCCTGCGCCCATCACTCCGCGCATGCCACCTGTACCGAATTCCAGGTTTTTATAAAATCGGTCTTTGAGTTCGTTGGGGTCCTCATCGAGGAGGCGCTGGACCTCTGTCCGTACCGAAGGGTCGAAAGATTCACCAAGCCATTTTTTTGCCGTTGTTCTAATTATATCCATCGAATAAAATCGTGTTGATAAGGTAAAATTACAATAGATTCTCAACCTAAAAACTAATTTTCAAGAAATAGCTTGTTTTTAGCAGGGAAAATAGAATTTAATCGAGTGATTTATCCAATAATGGTAAAAGTAATTACCTTTAAGGTTTGCAGATCGAGAACACTAAAGGAATGAAAAATTTACTTTTTATTCTGTTATGTCTTACTATCATTGGGGTTGAGGCTCAAAGGGAGGCAGCAAACTGGTATTTTGGAACCAATGCCGGCCTTGATTTCAATTCCGGAGTTCCACAGGTGCTTCTCAATGGACAAATAGAAACTGTGGAAGGATCTGAAGCTTTTTCCGATCCCGATGGAAATCTGCTATTTTACACCGAGGGAAATAATGTCTGGAACAGATTTCACGAGATAATGCCCAACGGCACAAATTTAGACGGTAGTTTTTCCTCCAGTCAATCTGCGCTAGCAATCCCCAATCCATCCAATAATGGGATCTATTATGTTTTTACACCCGACGATGTGCTGGCATACCGCCTGGGCACTCCTAATGGGTTTAATTACTCTGTAATAGATATGTCTGCCGCAAACGGTACAGGTGATGTGGTTGAGAAAAATGTGGATCTATTGGAGAACGCCTCCGAAAACGTATCAGCAGTATTGGGCCATTCAGGTGACTATTATTGGGTGGTTACCCACTACATGGATAGATTTTACAGTTACCGTGTAGATGATAATGGTGTTAACACGATCCCGGTGGTTTCAGTAATAGGTCCGTTAATAGACAATTATGAAAATTTTCGCGGGAATCTTAAAATATCACCCGACGGACAAAAAATTGCCATTGCCCAAACCATTCTTAAGCCGGTGTACGGTAGTAGTCTATTTCTGTTTGATTTTGATACGAGTACGGGGCAAGTATCCTCAACTACGAGTCTCAGTGATGATTTGGTCTATTATGGCGTGGAATTTTCATCGAATTCCAAAAAGTTATATGCAAGCGGGCGCCCAATAGTGGTCCTTGAAGAAGAATTGAGTATAGGAGGTGTGCAGATTGTCCAATTCGATTTACAATCCCCTGATATAACATCTTCCAGATTTACTTTAGGTACTTTACCGGGGGGGATAGGTACTGAGATCTCAGGAAGCCTTCAAATAGGAATAGACAAGAAAATATATCATTCGATACCCAGCAGGAAACTCTCTGTGATTCGGACACCAAATTTGCGTGGTTTTAGTGCTGACTTTAGAATGTTCGAATTGGATTTAGGGGGTAGAGCTGCCTCATACGGACTCCCTCCCTTTATTCAATCTCTTTTTGAAACGGTGGTTGAAATCGAAAATTTTTGTGAGGGCGATATTACTACCTTCACAACGGAAGCTACTGCAGATATCAGCAGTATCCATTGGGATTTTGGTGACCCGGCCTCCGGTAGTGCGAATGTCTCAAACCTGATGAGCCCGAGCCATGAATTCAGCTCACCTGGAGTGTATACGGTAAATATGGAGGTAACCTTTGGTTCAAATCTGGTTAGAAATTTTGTAGAATTTGTGGAAATTGCGGAAATACCTGATGTGGCTACCGAGATCGAATTGGTACAATGTGATACTGATGGGCTAGATGATGGAATTACGAATTTCAACCTTGAAGAAACCATTCAATTATTCAATAATGGGAATGCTGATATTACCGGTGTTTACTTTAGTACACTGGCAGATCTTCAAGCCAACATCAATCAATTGAATTCTTCAAATTTTCGTAATAATATAAATGGTCAGCGTATTTATGCACGCGCTTTTGAAAATTCGGAATGCTTTTCAATTGTAGAGATCATCCTAAGTGTAATTCCTATGTCAGATTTTGGAAATTACGACTCATTGAATGTCTGTTTGGAGCAGGGCGGATTGGCATGGTCAGTACCTTTAGGGCCGATATTTGATAGATTAAGCGAAGATTTTGGAGCTGAATTCGATATAAGTTTATTTCGCACAAAGCAGCAGGCTTTGCTGGAAGTAGATCCCTTGATTACAGATGAAGTCCTTTATAGCTTTATAGATCCGAGTCTGATTTTTTTCAGAATAGAAGACCAGTCATCATGCGTCGGTATAGGTCAGTTGGATCTGGAATTTTTGTTCAGACCAGTGTTGGAACCCGAGGTAGGTATAAGTCTTTGTAATGGTTTGGCTGGTCTTTTAGCGGCTCCTGGTTTTGAGAACTATACCTGGTCTACAGGGCAAACAGGTCCGTTTATCGAGGTAGATACTCCGGGAGAATATGTTGTCAGTTTCATTTCTGGATATTGTGAGTGGCAACAGGTTTTCATGGTTGAAGAAAACAAAACACTACAGATCAATAGTATCGAGCTAACAGACTTTTCAAGAAATAATCGCATAGAAATAATCGTTGATAATCCCGGGGAGGATATACTGTATTCCATCGATGATGGAATATCATATCAACCGGAGGCGGCCTTTCAACACCTGGATCCCGGCATCTATAATATCAGGGTATCCAATGATTGCATAGAACTTGAAGAAACTGTAATCGTGGGAGGTTTAAATACTTTTTTCACCCCAAATTATGACGGTATAAACGATTATTGGACCTTAACGAATGCCGAGTACTTTCCCAGATTTAACATCACCATATTTGATAGATATGGCACATTACTGACATCTTTTGATGACCAGCAAAAAGGCTGGGATGGGATCTATCAAAGCAGGGAAATGCCCTCGGATGATTACTGGTATTTGCTCCAATTCGAATCGGGGCGGACAATAAAAGGCCACTTCAGTCTGAAACGCTAGAAATTAAGTTTTTTATAAATGTTGTAACTAGGCTTCTCTTTCTTAGCCCTGAGAATAATCTCACCCAGAAATCCTGCAAGAAAGAATTGGGTGCCTATGATCATCGCAGCTAGCGATACATAAAACTGAGGCCGATCCGACAAAAGACGTCCGGTTGGATTGATAAATAACTTATCGATTCCCAGATACAGGGCAAAACCAAAACCAATCAGGAACATCAGCACACCCAGGGCACCGAAGAGGTGCATCGGTCGTTTGCCAAATTTAGAGACAAACCAGATTGTGATAAGGTCGAGCAGGCCATTAATAAAGCGCTCTGCCCCAAATTTTGTCTTCCCATATTTCCTTGCCTGATGTTGCACTACTTTTTCGCCGATTCTGGTAAACCCTGCATTTTTTACCAATACCGGTATATAGCGATGCATTTCTCCTGACACCTCAATATTCTTGATCACATCATTTCTAAAGGCTTTAAGTCCGCAATTGAAGTCGTGCAACTTAACACCCGATGATTTTCTGGCTGCCCAATTGAAGAGTTTAGATGGAATATTTTTGGCCAGGATAGAATCGAATCGCTTTTTTTTCCAGCCCGAGATCAGGTCATAATGCTCTTCCTTAATGAGATTATACAGCTGAGGTATCTCTTCCGGATTATCCTGAAGATCGGCATCCATAGTAATTACAACTTCACCCTGCGCCACCCCAAAACCGGCATGCAATGCCTGTGACTTGCCAAAGTTCTTCAAAAAGCGAATACCCTTAACCTGAGGATTCTCAGAGGCAAGAGCCTCAATGATACTCCAGGAATTATCGGTGCTACCATCATCGATAAAAAGAATTTCGTATAAAAAGTGATTGGATTGCATCACCTGTGCAATCCAATCGTGCAATTCTTTTAATGATTCTTCTTCGTTAAGTAAAGGAATTACTATCGAAAGGTTCATAGGCGGTTTGATGAATTCCTCTCAAAAGTACAATTTTTAACCTTTAATAGGTAGGTTTTGACTTCTTGAGGATCAACCCTCCTATGACCCCAATGACGAGCCCGGCGATGATATTGAATATCAGGATAATCGGGTAGGAGATCCAGAAATAATTGATGGT
>JBDNAQ010000094.1:0-13943 GCA_039768345.1 Flavobacteriaceae bacterium | reverse complement strand
CTTTTTTGAAGAGCTGATCTTGTTCTCCAAACAAAAATTTATTTCACTATGCAAAGAATAATTTACGGACTGCTGCTTATACTAAGTGGTGCCTGTACAGACTCCCCGGCCGAGCCTACCGGCCTTGTAACGAATAACGCTATGGTGGTATCGGCCCGGGAAGAGGCGTCTGCTATAGGAGCTGAGATCCTTCAAAGGGGTGGTAATGCCTTCGACGCGATGATTGGAACCGAACTGGCGTTGGCGGTGGCTTACCCATTTGCAGGGAATCTGGGCGGAGGGGGTTTTATGGTCTATCGGAAGAACAGTGGCGATGTAGGAGCCCTGGACTACAGGGAAAAAGCGCCTATGGCAGCCCATAAGGATATGTATTTGGATTCTCTGGGTTCAGTAATTCCGGGCTTAAGTACAAAGGGCGCTACCGGAGTAGGTGTCCCGGGAACCATTGCCGGAATATTTGAAGTGCACCGGCAGTTCGGGACGATCCCGATCGATGAAATTATCGAACCGGTCATCGAGCTGGTTGAAGCAGGTGTGGTAGTTACTGAAAAACAGGAAGCCCGGTTGGATAAGTACTGGGAGGATATCATTGAAATAAACGGCGATAACACCCTGTTCTATAATAAATGTGAAAAAGGAGATACTTTACGCTACCCGGCACTGGCCAATACGCTTAAAAGGATAGCCAAAAATGGACGAGAAGAATTCTATGAAGGGGAAACTGCGAAAATCCTTAGCGATTTCATACAGGAAAAAGGCGGATTTATCACTATGGAAGATCTCGCAGCCTACGAAGCAGTATGGCGACAACCGATCATTTTTAATTATAAGGATTTAAGACTGATATCAATGTGTCCACCCAGTAGTGGCGGGGTAACGATCAATCAGATCTTTAAAATGCTTGAACCATATGATATCGGGGATGGAGAGTACCACTCTGCACGAACACTGCAACTGTTTACGGAGGCAGCCAGAAGAGCTTATGCCGACCGGAATTATTTTTTAGGAGATCCCGATTTCGTCGACATCCCGCTCGATGTACTATTGAGTCAGGATTATATTGATGGGCGGATGAAAGACTTCAGTTTTGATCGCGCAACACCCTCGACAGATATCCGTGAGGGAAAATTGGTTATGGCAGAACACGATGAAACCACCCATTATAGTATTGTAGACCAATATGGTAATGCGGTTTCGGTAACCACAACGCTGAACGGGGCCTACGGATCTAAACTCTACTGCGACGAGCTGGGATTCTTTCTCAATAATGAAATGGACGATTTTAGTGCCAAGCCCGGTGTGCCCAACATGTTTGGACTGATCGGTGCTGAGGCGAATAGTATAGCGCCTGGTAAAAGGATGTTGAGTTCGATGACGCCTACTATAATAGAAAAAGATAAAAAGCTGTGGATGGTAGTAGGATCACCAGGGGGATCGAAGATTATCACCGCAGTGGCTCAGACAATACTCTATGTTTACGAATTCAATATGAGTATGCAGGAGGCTGTTAATACACCCCGCTTCCATCATCAATGGCTTCCCGATGAAATTGTATTTGAACCCGGGGAGTTTTCCGAGGAAACAAAAGATGAACTGAGGCGTAAAGGATATATTATCAATGAAAAGCTCACACCTATTATGGGAAAAGTAGATGGCATTCGGATTCTTCCGGATGGGAGTTTAGAAGGAGGCGCTGATAGAAGAGGTGATGATACGGCATTGGGCTTTTAATACTGAATAACGAATGGAAGATTGTTTTATTTACCCCTTAATTGCTGCTTAAGATCTTCCATCGATTCCTGCAATTGCCTTAAAAGACCTTTTTCTGTAGAGGCGTCCACCCCGAAGGTCAATTTACTGCTCACTTCCCATAGCTCCTGGATCTGATGTGGTTCAATTTCATAGGGAGGATAGTTCTCATTTAGTGAGATCAGGACCATTTTAGAATTCCCCGGTAATCTTTCTACTTTCTTTACCAGAACCGCATCCTGAAGCACAACAACGTAAATTTTATTTTGACTGAGATCTTCTACAGATTCTACTGCTTTTGCCAGTACCCACTCGCCAGGATACAGGTTTGGGATCATACTATCCCCTTCTACCTGGAACCCCCTGTATGTAGCATTTCGAAACTCGGGTATGGGAAGATCGAAAGCGGGAAGTTGCCTGTACCAACTACTGTCCTGAATGTTTTGCGGATAACCGGCCGCTGCCTTCGCGTTGACCAACACCATATTTTCCTTATCAGCAGAATCGACCGTAACAACTTTTGGAATTACACTCACCATGGAAGTATCCAAATATTTAGAATCGGTCTGACCAAAAAGCCAAAGCGGATTTATTTTGAACTGTTTTAATAATTCTGCCACCACTTTTCCTGAGAGTTTGGTTCTTCCTCTTTCAATATCGGCAGTGGTACTTGAAATACCCAGGAGCTTGGCAAATTCTGCCTGGGTAAATCCCAGATCTCTTCTGATCTCTGTAAATCGTCTGATAGTCAATTCATTTTCCATGGTTTCAAGCTAGTTTATTGGCTTCCCTTATTTACCATATTACAATTAATACCCTGATAAATTGGGTTACGCCTCATCCAAAGGTACAAAAATTGGAATATATCCAAAATTATATTGGAATATTTCCATAATATGGAATATTTCCATATATTTGGACATAATACAAAAAGTACTATGTTTCCGAATGAAATCTCAGATAAACTACAATTCTTTGCTAAACAGGGAATGAGCCGTGAAACGGTGATGAATGAGACAAAGAAAAAGAGAAAAACTGGGCCTTCTGTGATCAACAGGGATCACAAGCATTTTAAAAGCTATCAATTGAAATTATTTTAGTTATGAAAAACACGGATTCCACATTGATCTATGACAATAGTTTTAGCGGATTTTTAAGCGCCGTTTATATCGCCTTTAAAGAAGACTTATCGGTATCGGAAATCCACCCAAGGGAAAATGTACAGAATCTGCTTTTCTCGGATGCTGTGGATATCAGGACCGAAAAGAGGGCGGCCAGGCGTATATGGCAGGCCATACAGAAACGGAATTACGAGGCTGCCAAAACTATTTATTTTGCCTATCTGAGTGAATCAAAGGGCATTGAATTATTACTCTACAATTACATTAGGTCTATATTGTCAAATGACAATGATACAACTGTTTACATCGATGCTGCTTCTTTAAAAAAGATCAGATTAATGGCCGGGTTAGTGAGCCGGGAGAAGAAAAGAATGGAAAATCAGGTTTTACTTCAACAGGCCTATCCTGATCTTCAATTGGCATATATCGAACCGGATTTTAATGTACTCCCCTTGATTACTAAATATTTTAAATCAAGTCAGAATATCCAACCCTGGATAATTTATGATCGAAGACGTAAATATGGAATTTATTACGATGGTCGAGTAAAACACATTATTACATCAGATCTTTTAAAAACACTTCTGACACAAAAACACCTGGCAGAGTCACCTGCCTACACTTTGAACCCGGGCTCTGAGGCTTCGCAATCCAATCACGCCCTTGGCCGGGAAATCAGAAAAAAACACTCCTACCCTGATACCATTAGCGCTGCATAAGCGGATATGGGAATATGCATTCGTCCTATAGCATTTAATTAATATAGAATCTACTCTCAAGCCTGTTATTCTTCGATAAAATTAATTATCGCAGTCCGGTATCTTACTGTTTATTAGGTTGACCTGAGCTTCTTTTTTAGTCGTCAAAAATGTACCTTTGCAACTTTGCCCTGATTTATGGCCAAGCAGGAAGAATTTATCGAAGTTAAAGGAGCCCGGGTACACAACCTGAAAGATATCGATGTCAATATCCCCAGGGAAAAACTGGTGGTGATTACCGGTTTGTCGGGTAGTGGAAAATCTTCACTGGCTTTTGACACTATCTACGCTGAAGGCCAGCGGCGTTATATCGAAACTTTTTCGGCCTATGCCCGTCAGTTTTTAGGAGGCCTTGAACGGCCCGATGTAGACAAGATAGACGGACTGTCTCCTGTGATCGCCATAGAACAGAAAACTACATCCAAATCGCCACGCTCTACCGTGGGTACGATAACCGAGGTATATGATTTTTTAAGACTGCTTTTTGCCCGGGCATCAGATGCCTATAGCTACAATACGGGCGAAAAGATGGTGAGTTACAACGATGATCAGATAAAGGGACTTATTAAATCGTCCTATAATGGTAAAAAGATTAGCGTACTGGCACCGGTTATAAAATCGAGAAAAGGACATTACCGTGAATTGTTTGAACAGATTGGCAAACAAGGTTTTGTAAAGGTGCGTGTTGATGGTGAAATTATAGATATCGTCAAAGGTCTTAAAGTGGATCGATACAAAACGCACGATATAGAGATCGTTATCGACAGGCTATTGGTAGATTTATCAGATTCACTTGACAAGCGAATAACAGAAACGATCAATACCGCTATGTACCATGGAGATAACGTCTTGATGGTATTGGAAGAAGGACTCGACCTTCCCAGGTATTTTAGCAGGGATCTGATGTGCCCCAGCACAGGGATCTCCTACCCCACCCCTGAACCCAATACTTTTTCTTTTAATTCACCAAAGGGTATGTGCCCGCTCTGCCATGGCTTAGGTCATGTCTATGAAGTGAATGAACATAAGATCATCCCAGATAAAAAGCTGTCGATCCAGGCCGGTGG
Source organism: Flavobacteriaceae bacterium (assembly GCA_039768345.1). Classification (GTDB taxonomy): domain Bacteria; phylum Bacteroidota; class Bacteroidia; order Flavobacteriales; family Flavobacteriaceae; genus JAHEJJ01. The sequence goes on along the minus strand of JBDNAQ010000094.1, from coordinate 9,248 downwards.
AATAGCACCCTTGGGGGAGTATAAAAAATCCTGGTCGTTTAAACAATTAGAAACTATCGGCAGACGATATGGTTTTGAACTTAGTGATCCGATTGCTGATATTCCGAAGGATGCATTACAGGTAATTCTCCATGGGGGTGATGAAAGTTTTGAGGTTGATTCAAAGGTATTAGGTGTTAGAAGAGAGTACAAAATTGACTATGAAGGAATCGCAAATTTTTTAAAGAACCAGTACCATACCGCAGATTCTACCTCCATCAGACGCTGGGCAAAGGAGTATATGGACAGGATCACTTGTCCCGATTGTGAGGGTTCCAGACTTAAAAAAGCCTCCCTCTATTTTAAGATCAACGAAAAAAATATTGCCCAACTAGCCGGTATGGATATCGCAGAACTTGCCGAGTTTTTCGATGAATTAGACCATCACCTTCAAGGCAATCAGAAAATTATCGCAGAGGAGATCATCAAGGAAATCAGAGCCAGGATCCGATTTCTACTGGATGTAGGCCTGGATTACCTGTCGCTCAACCGCAGCTCTAAATCGCTTTCAGGTGGGGAGGCGCAACGTATCAGGCTGGCCACTCAGATTGGTTCACAATTGGTAGGGGTTCTCTATATTTTAGATGAACCAAGTATCGGTTTGCATCAGAGAGATAACAACAGACTGATCCGTTCACTTGAATCCTTGAGGGATATCGGGAATTCTGTTATCGTGGTAGAACACGATCGGGATATGATAGAAAAGGCGGATCATGTGATCGATATTGGACCGGAAGCTGGGAAACATGGGGGTGAGATAATTTCGGAATGTCATCCGACTCTCTTAAAACAAAAAAATACACTCACAGCCGAATATATTTCAGGTATCAGAGAAATACCGGTTCCGGAGAAACGCAGGAAGGGGAATGGTCATAAAATCGTTCTTAAAGGTTGCCAGGGGAATAATCTACGTAATATTAGTGTCGAATTTCCATTGGGAAAAATGATAGGGGTTACAGGAGTATCGGGCAGCGGGAAATCGACCCTGATTAATGAAACCCTTTATCCCATAATGAACGCCCATTATTTTAATGGGGTTAAAAAGCCGATGCCTTACGCTTCTATCACAGGTCTGGAACATATCGACAAGGTAATCGACATTAATCAAAGCCCGATCGGCCGCACCCCTAGATCTAATCCTGCCACTTATACCGGTGTATTTGGAGAAATCCGGTCTCTGTTTTCAAAAACCCCGGAGGCGGCCATCCGTGGATATAAACCTGGGAGGTTTAGTTTCAATGTAAAAGGCGGGCGTTGTGAAACCTGCCAGGGTGGCGGACTACGTGTTATCGAAATGAATTTTCTACCCGATGTATATGTGGATTGTGAAACCTGTAATGGAAAAAGATTTAATCGGGAAACACTCGAAATCCGCTATAAAGGAAAATCGATTGCGGATGTATTGGAGATGACCATAGATGAAGCCGTGAGCTTTTTTGATATGATCCCTAAAATATACAGGAAACTTAAAACCATACATGATGTTGGCCTTGGTTATATCTCTCTTGGACAACAGTCTACGACACTTTCAGGAGGAGAGGCTCAAAGGGTAAAATTAGCCACCGAATTGTCTAAAAGAGATACAGGTAATACTTTCTATATATTAGATGAACCTACAACCGGACTGCATTTTGAAGACATTCGTGTATTGATGGAAGTTTTGAATAAATTGGTAGACAAAGGTAATACAGTACTGGTCATCGAACACAATATGGATGTCATCAAAATAATGGACTATATAATAGATATCGGCTTTGAAGGAGGGCGTGGCGGAGGTGAGATTGTCGTAACTGGTACTCCTGAAGATGTAGCCAAAAATGAACGAGGCTATACGGCACATTATTTGGGCCGTGAACTAATGCCGAAGACCGCTATCGCCAAATAAAAGGTCGCGGGAAATAAAGATGTTAATCGAAACGTTTTTTCAAAAGGACAACAAATTAAATTATGCGCAAGGAAAAACACCACAAAGGCTGGAATGAAATTAAAACGAATGACTCCTGGGCCATTTTTAAGATCATGGGGGAGTTTGTTAATGGTTTTGAGAAGATGAGCGTCATAGGGCCTTGTGTGACCATTTTCGGTTCCGCAAGAACTCAACAGGAAGCCAAATACTACCAATTAACTGTAGACATTGCAAGGAAGGTCTCCGAAGCAGGTTACGGAATTATTACAGGCGGTGGCCCTGGAATTATGGAAGCTGGTAACAGAGGGGCGCATCTTGCCGGAGGTACCTCGGTAGGCTTGAACATTGACCTTCCTTTTGAACAACATGATAATCCTTATATCGATGAAGATAAAAGCCTGGACTTCGATTATTTCTTTGTACGAAAGGTTATGTTCGTTAAATACTCGCAGGCATTTGTCGTCTTGCCGGGAGGCTTTGGGACTCTCGACGAATTATTTGAAGCGATCACACTCATCCAAACCAATAAAATTGGGAAATTCCCAATTATCCTGGTAGGATCAGAATTCTGGAAAGGTCTTATGAGCTGGATCAAGGGAATTATGCTGGATGCGGGAAATATAAGCCCGACTGATCTGGACCTTATCAAGATCGTAGATTCAGCTGAGGAGGTGGTCAAAATAATAGATGCTTTCTACAAAGGTCATACCCTGAGTCCGAATTTTTAAGTCTATATGCTCAAAAGAATTGCTTATTGTCCTCTCTTCTACCTGGGTATAGCCCTGAGCTTGTCTATGTATGAGGGCTCGGCTCAGCATACCAATACTATCAGAGCATATCTTGATGATCTTGAAAAAGAGATCGAAATCTCACAAGAATTTAACTATGTCAATAAGGCAAACGATACGCTTCATGAGCTGTTCTTTAATGACTGGGCGCATGCATACTCTAACAAGAATACCGCGCTGGCTAAGCGCTTTGCAGAGGAGTTTAGAAAAAGTCTTCATTTGGCCAAAGATGAAGATCGTGGTTCCACAGATATTTTAAGCGCAGTGGATCAGAATTTCAGGCAGGTTCAATGGCGCAGGACGCAGGGCCGTGACCTGATCAAAATGGAACTTAATCAACCTCTGGCCCCAGGTGATTCTGTAAAACTTTATATCGCTTATCGCCTTAAGCTTCCTCCCAACCGATACACGCCCTATGGCTATAATAGCCTCGGCGATTATTATTTAAAGGATTGGTATCTGACCCCGGCGGTTTATGAAAAAGAATGGCAGCTTTATTCTAATAAGAATCTGGAAGATCTTCACACCGATAATACTAATACGCAGATCTCCTTTACATATCCCGATTCGCTCTATCTGGGAACTAACTTCAAAGAGATTGACATCACGGAATACCCCTCCCAGTTCGTGGCCACGCTCGATGGATTCAATAGGAAGAGTTGTGACATTATTCTGAATTCCAGAAGAAAATTCAGAACACATGTAACTTCGCATTTGGTGGTGGCAACCGACTTGATTGCACCCAAATATGCCGAATTAGCGCAAGGGATTTCCATCAACCGTGTATCAGAATTTATTCATGAAAATCTTGGGGACTTTCCATATGAACAACTGTTGGTAAGCCAGATCGATTTTAATAAGAATCCACTATATGGCTTAAATCAGCTACCACGGTTTATACGGCCTTATGAAGAGCAATTTCAATTTGAGATGAAATTTCTCAAAACCGCGCTGATCAGTTATATGCGCGAATCCCTTTTTCTAAATCCCAGGAAGGAAAAATGGGTTACCGACGCTCTGGTGAACTACATGATGATTCGCTATGTAGAAACCTATTATCCGGACCAGAAATTGCTGGGGAAATTATCCGATGTCTGGGGAGTACGCTCATTTCATCTGGCCAAGATGGATTTTAACGAGCAGTATCCGTTTCTATATATGCTGACAGCCCGGAAAAACCTGGACCAGGCCCTGACCACCTCTAACGACTCACTGATCAAATTCAATCAGAAAATTGCGAACAATTATAAAGCGGGCCTTGGTCTGGCCTACCTCGCTGCTTATGTTGGTAAAGAATCTATCGATAAAAGTGTTAAGGAGTACTATGAAACATATAAGCTAAAGCCGGTTACACCCGAAGACCTTATTACGATTCTAAAGAAAAACTCTGATAAGGATATCGATTGGTTCTTTGACTCCTATGTGAGTACCAGCGATCAAATCGATTTTAAAATAAGGAACATTATAAAAACAGACGATTCATTATATGTTACTTTAAAAAACAAAACGGGGACCAATGTCCCTATTTCTCTTTTCGGATTACGAAAAGACACGGTCGTGTCTAGGTATTGGTTTTCTGATATTCAAGGTGAGGAGGAAGTGGTCATTCCGCGGAACAAAGAAACAAGACTGGTGCTGAACTACGATCAGAATATTCCTGAATTTAATCAACGGGATAATTGGAAGACTTTAAAAGGGTTTTTTTCGAGCAATAAAAAATTAAAATTTCAATTCTTTAAAGATGCGGAAGATCCATATTATAGCCAGATCTTCTATATGCCCATTCTTACCTTTAACGTATACGACGGACTAACACCCGGAATGCGGCTAACCAATAAGACCTTATTGGAGAAACCCTTTATTTGGGATATTGCACCTTCCTATGGTTTGCGTCAAAAAGAACTGGTGGGCTATGCCAAAATGAATCTACGAAAATACCATGCTAAAAGCGGGTTTTATGTCAGTAATTATTCCCTAGGCGGTAGTACTTTCCATTTCGAAGAAAACTCCCGTTATAGCACCGTCACCCCCGCCGTTAGTTTCGGATGGCGGCCAGATGATCTAATCTCGAATAAACGAAAGGCACTGGTTGCACGATATGTAAATGTTTTCAGAGATATTGACCCAAGTCTGGAATTGGAGACCGATCCTGACTATAGTGTCTTTAATGTACGATACAACCATTCCAACAATGGTATTATCGAGTACTTTTCATACTTTTTAGATGGGCAGTACGCGGCCAATTTTTCCAAACTGGCTTTCAATATGGAATACCGTAAACTCTATGAAAACAATTTTCAGCTAAACCTGAGAGTATTTGCAGGCAAGTTCCTGTTCAATGATACAGGTTCAGACTTTTTCAGTTTTGCCTTGGACAGACCTACGGATTACCTTTTTGATTATGGGTATATCGGGCGTTCGGAAGATTCAGGTATATGGAGTCAACAGATTATTATTGCGGAGGGTGGTTTTAAATCTGTTTTGGAGGAACCATTTGCGAATGACTGGATTGCTACAACCAATGTCAGTGCAAGTATCTGGCGCTGGATAGAAGCCTATGGGGATGTTGGCTTTATAAGAAACCGTGGACGAGATCCCCGTTTTGTTTATGATTCAGGTATCAGGCTAAACCTGGTTACCGATTATTTTGAACTTTACTTTCCGGTATATTCCAACAATGGCTGGGAGATTGCCCAACCCAATTATGCCGAGAGAATACGTTTTGTGATCACCCTCAGTCCAAAAACAATGCTGGGACTGTTTACCAGAAAATGGTTCTAGTTTATTGCGAATTATCTAATATATTCTCATTTTATTAGCGGATTCTTAATAATTCTATATTTTACACCTACTTTTTTAATATATTGTTAATAAAGAACCGTATTTTTTAATTGGATAACTCCCTTGGTTTTGATATTTTTGTGAAAATTCTCGCCTTTTGATGGACCCTAAGCCTGAGCTCAGTAACGACATTTCATTTGATGATTTTAGGACTCAAATTCTATTTGATTACCGTATAGCCGTCTTAAGTCGTGAGTGCAGTCTGTTAGGCCGCCGCGAGGTACTTACCGGAAAGGCCAAGTTTGGGATTTTTGGTGATGGGAAAGAACTTCCCCAGATCGCAATGGCCAGATCGTTCCATAATGGAGATTTCAGAAGTGGTTATTACCGCGATCAGACTTTTATGATGGCCCTGGGTCTTTTAGACGCAAAAGATTTCTTCCATGGTCTTTACGCCACTACCGACATCGATTTGGAACCTATGAGTGCAGGAAGGCAGATGGGCGGGCATTTTGGCACCTATAGCCTAAATGAAGATGGTACTTGGAAAGATCTTACCAAACAAAAGAACAGTAGTCCTGATATCTCACCTACTGCAGGACAAATGCCAAGATTATTAGGTCTCGCTCTGGCCTCCAAGATATACCGGCATGAAAAAGGCATCCGCTCAGACAAGTTTTCTGTTAATGGAAATGAAGTGGCCTGGGGTACCATCGGCAATGCCAGTACCAGCGAAGGTCATTTTTTTGAAACTGTAAATGCTGCTGGGGTACTACAGGTACCGATGATCATCAGCATCTGGGACGATGAATACGGGATTTCCGTTCCGGCAAAATATCAAACCACCAAAGAGGATATATCGGCAGTTCTAAGTGGATTTCAGCGAGACGAGAAGCAACCTGGATTTGAAATAATGAAGGTAAAAGGTTGGGATTATACCGCCTTGATTCATACCTATGAAAATGCATCAGATATCAGCCGGGAGGAACATGTACCGGTTATTATTCATGTAAAAGAGCTCACCCAGCCACAGGGACATTCTACTTCAGGATCGCATGAGCGCTATAAAACGGAAGAGCGCCTGGTTTGGGAAAAGGAGAATGATTGTAATAAAAGATTCAGGGAATGGATCCTGGAAAACAATATTGCTGATGAAGAAGAACTAAAGCAACTCGAAAAAGATATTAAGATTGAAGTTCGGCTGGCTAAGAGGGAGGCATGGAGCGAGTTCCTGGCTCCGAATCGCAAGCACAGGAAAGAATTGGTAACTCTGTTGTCAAAAGCTGCGGAAGGCAGCCCGAACAGGAATTTTGTCAATAAACTTAAAAACGATCTCATCGCAATCGAAGAGCCTCTGAAACGAGACCTTTCCTCCAAGTCAAGGCAGGCCCTGCGGTACCTGGTTGGATGGGAATCCGAAGGCAAGGATTCTCTGATCCGATGGATCGATAACTACCTGGCTGAAGTACAACCTAAATTCAGTTCACACCTGTATAGTGAACTTCCAAATAAAGCTACTTCGGTTGAGGCCGTCCTCCCTACCTATCGAGAAGATGCAGATGAAGTAGATGGGCGTATTATCATCAGGGATAATTTTGATAAGCTTTTTAGCATGCATCCCGAGTTATTGATTTTTGGTGAGGATAGCGGCACGATTGGGGATGTAAATCAGGGATTGGAAGGTCTGCAAAACAAATACGGCAAATTACGTATCTCGGATACCGGAATCCGTGAGGCCACCATAATAGGACAAGGTATTGGAATGGCCCTTAGAGGACTCAGACCGATTGCGGAGATTCAGTATCTGGATTATGTTTTATACGGATTACAAACACTGAGCGACGACCTTGCTACCCTGCTCTATCGTACCGTAGGCAAGCAGAAAGCTCCTTTGATCGTGAGGACCCGGGGACACCGTTTAGAAGGTATATGGCATTCTGGATCTCAGTTAGGCGGACTTATACATCTGCTAAGAGGGATGTATATCCTGGCACCAAGGAATATGACCCAGGCTGCTGGTTTTTACAATACACTCCTAAAAAGTGATGAGCCGGCACTGATTATAGAAAGTCTTAACGGGTATAGATTAAAGGAAAGAAAACCCCAAAACCTTGGTGAATTCTATACTCCGATAGGTAAGGTTGAAACATTAAAGACCGGAAATGATATTACGCTCATTTCTTATGGTTCTACTTTACGAATTGTACAACAGGTAGCACAGGACCTTTTGGAGGTCGGTATCGATGCAGAAGTGATCGATGCCCAGTCGTTACTGCCTTTCGATATAGATCATGACGTGCTAGAAAGCATCAAGAAGACCAATAGATTATTGGTCATAGATGAGGATGTGCCCGGGGGATGTTCGGCTTATCTGATAGGTGAAATCATCGAAAAACAGGGTGCATATATGTACCTGGATTGTCCGCCTCAAACACTGAGTGCCCATGCACACAGGCCGGCATATGCATCCGACGGCGATTACTTTTCAAAACCCAACGCAGAGGATATTTTCGAAAAAGTATATGAGATCATGCACGAGTCGAACCCCATGGACTACCCCCGACTCAAATAGTGCCTGAAGCAGATTCAGCTTGAATAAATATAACGCCCGGCAGCCACTAAGTCCGTTTTTTAAAATAAATAGATCAAGGCGGCTATTACCCGATGCTCATCTATTTGATTTTTATATTTTAGTATAAAGCCTGCCGGATGTTTCTCTCCTTTCCCAACTTTAATGTTTACAGTACACCGCTTTTTGTATTGGTATGCCAGGGAATTTTATTTGGATTTCTCCTGCTATGGAGGTATCGGGAAAAGAAAATTCTGTCTGATCTATTCCTGGCAATGTTGGTTTTGATCACATGTTATCACCGTACAACCTATACCATAGGTTTTATGGATTGGTACGATACTTTTAGAAATACCAAGATTAATTATTGGCTGATTTATCTGGGATTGGCGGTTGGCCCGCTCATCTATTTTTATGTCAAGTCGATCACCAGTTCTAATTTTAATTTTAGGAAAAAAGACCGACTCCATTTCATTCCCGTATTGGTCTATATAGTGTATCGCATTTTCATTTTTGTCTACGATGCGAACCAGCCAGGTTTTGAAGAAAGCCAGAATGGCTATCTGATGCAGCGGTTGGAAATCGAATTCATGGGTATTTTCTTTGAGTCATTTTTTGTGGCCCAGCACCTTCTTTACCTCGCCTTCACGCTACAGCTTTACTACAGTTATCGTATTCAACTACCCAATTATTTTTCAAATACCTACCGGCTTGAATTAAATTGGATACGTAACTTTCTTTTTCTCTATGCCTTCCTGTTCGTTTATTCTGTAATACAACAGCTTGTTAATACATCGATTCTCGAATTGAGTTGGATACAAAAATGGTGGTACCAGTTCTTCTCTGCTTTGGTGGTAATTTATATAGGGGTGAAGGGTTATTTTACAGATACAACAACGCTTAGCAAACTGGATTTTGATATCGATCAGGCCCCGACTGTAACTCGGAATACTAAAGCGGTATTTACTGCTGCAGATAATGATAATTCACCGACGTCCGGAAATCTTAATTCGAAAATGATGCGGGTCAGCGATTATATGAAAGATCAGCAACCCTATTTAAACCCTGATCTTAATCTTGCAGAGCTTGCCGGGTCTTTACAAATGACCCGGGGACAGCTTTCAGATGTTATCAATACCGGCTTTTCCAAGAATTTTAACGACTT
>JBDNAQ010000093.1:0-3024 GCA_039768345.1 Flavobacteriaceae bacterium | reverse complement strand
TACAAAATTGATTAAAAGGAAATGATGGTTGTCATTTACCACCTAAAATGATTGTTCGCCTTCCGGGTAACTCAATGCTATCAAAACTCGCAGTAATTCACTATTACTAGGTTCTAGTGTAAATGTTCTATAATCCACCGAAAATGGAGAAGGAGGGGAGGAGGAAAGCCAATGCGCAGCACACCGAAGCCTTGGCAAAGGTGAGTGCGTGGAATGAGATTAACTGACTAAGTTTTCTGTCCTTTTCAATGCCCGGTAAAATTTTTATTCCCTCTTTTTATTCCTAGTTTTACCTGAACACCTAATTTTTTACTAATGAACCTAAATGCCAAATCAAAGCAAGAACACACATACGATGCTATCGTCGTAGGGACTGGTATAAGTGGCGGCTGGGCGGCAAAGGAGCTTTCTGAAAAGGGCTTAAAGACACTAGTGCTCGAAAGGGGAAGAATGGTAAAGCATATCAAAGATTACCCTACAATGAATCTAAACCCCTGGGAACAACCCTATGGCAACCGATTGACGCCTAAGGAACGCCGGGAAATTTACCCTGTTCAAAGTAGGTCATCATATGCTATCGATCAATCAACGAAACATTTCTTTGTCAAAGACAATGAAAATCCATATGAGCAAAAGAAACCTTTTCTTTGGACCCGAGGATATCAAGTTGGCGGACGTTCACTTATCTGGGGGAGATGGGCTTATCGAAGGGGAGATCTAGAATTTGGCGCTAATGCCCGTGATGGGGTTGGATTGGATTGGCCCATCAGATACAAAGATATTGAGCCCTGGTACGACTATGTGGAGTCGTACATTGGTGTAAGTGGATCAAGTGATGGCTTACCCCAGGTACCGGACGGTAAGTTTCTACCGCCCTGGGAAATGACTTGTTTAGAAAAGCATGTGGGAGGCAAAATTGATGAGCATTTCAACGACCGTAAATTAACGATTGGAAGGACCGCCAACATCACCAAACCCCATGGGGGACGTGGTAAGTGTATGGCCCGTAACAAATGCCGAAGAGGATGTCCGTATGGTGCCTACTTCAGCAGTAATTCGGTTACCCTGGTGGCTGCTGAAAAGACAGGCAATATGACCTTGCGACCAAATTCAATTGTACACACCATCCTGTATGACAAGCATACCAAAAAAGCCTCCGGGGTACAAATAGTGGATACCGAGACAAAAGAAACTATCGAGTACAATGCTAAAATCATCTTTCTGTGTGCATCGACGCTTGGCAGTACCAGTATTCTGCTCAATTCAGTTGCCAATAGTTTCCCGGATGGTTTGGCGAACTCGAGTGGAGAGTTGGGACATAACCTAATGGACAATCATTTCCAGGTGGGTGCATATGGTACTTATAACGGTTTTGAGGATCAATATCACAAAGGCAGGCGTCCCGTAGATGTGTTGGTCCCTAGATTTCAAAACCTTGATGCAAAGACGAAAAGGAAAGACTATCTACGAGGATTCAGTACTTATGGCTGGTCAGGTCGTGAGGGATGGGATAGAGGCTATGGAAGCAATGATTTTGGAGCTGAATGGAAGAATAGTTTAACTAAACCCGGCCCCTGGACGTTTACATTTCTGGCCTTTGGCGAATGTTTACCCGATCATAAGAACAGAATATATTTGGACCACAACAAGAAGGATCCCTGGGGACTACCTATGTTGGTAACTGACATGGAATTTGGTGAAAATGAATCAGCCATGCGAAAGGAAATGATGACTTCCAGTGCAGAAATGCTCGATGCATCCGGATTCAAAGATATCCATACTTATGACGATCCAAGTGAGCCAGGTTTGAGCATACACGAAATGGGCACGGCAAGAATGGGTGAAGACCCAAAGACCTCTGTGCTCAATAAATGGAATCAAGTACATGATATCCCGAACATTTTTGTGACAGATGGCTCATGTATGAACTCTAATGGTTGGGGGAATCCTTCACTAACTTACATGGCTCTAACGGCCAGAGCTTGTGACTATGCTGTAGATCAACTTAAAAAAGGAAATCTATGAGCTCAGATAAAATTAATAGAAGAAAGGCCTTAGAAAGGACTTCGATATTGCTGGGAGGGGTGTTGACTAATTCAATATGGACAGGCGTACTTAGTGGCTGTGAAGCGCCAAAGGAACTTGACTGGTTGCCAAAATTCATGACTAAGGATGAGGCAATGTTAACAGAAATAGTTGTTGATATTCTCATTCCGCCTACGGAAACACCTGGAGCATCCGGCGCATTAGTACATCGCTTTATCGACGAAATGCTGGACGGGTATTTCGATCCGGGAGAACAAAAAACTGTTAGAAATGGCTTGAAAGAACTTCAGGAGACCGGATTTTCAGATTTGAGCAATGATAAAAGAATCGAGGTCCTAAAAAATCTATCCGCTAAGGTAGGGCAAGGAAGCTCTGAGTCTTTTTTTCAAATTATACAAAGCATGACCTTATTAGGCTATTTCACCTCTGAGGTAGGGGCTACCCAGGCATTGGCCCATGATCCTATTCCGGGAACTTATGAGGGATGTATTCCAATAAACAAATACGGTGGTAAATCCTGGTCTGAGAGTTAGGCTTACAAATTGTTATCCAGTATTTTGATAGAACCTTCACCGGCGTACAACTCCCGACCAAACAGTTTAGCCATGCGCAGTCAACTGCAAAGATCCTGTGGCTATTTGGAATTGCCGGCAGCCTGTCCGCCAACCGGCGGAAGATGAAAGGATGGACTTGCCGGCAGAATTTCCTTTTACATACGCGGCATTTGAAAACATCCGGTGGATGTTTGAAACTGACAGCGAAATGACGCCGTTGGCTTTTAGCTTGGAATCTTTGATTGAACTACAGTGTTTAATTCTCTTGAACACGCAGTCAATAACAAAGATCCTGTGGCTATTTGGAATTGCTGGCAGCCTGTCCGCCAACCGGCGGAAGATGAAAGGATGGACTTGCCGGCAGAATTTCCTTTTACATAATATCTGCCGATATGGTTCTAAAGATCCCATATCTGATATTATG
>JBDNAQ010000092.1:0-9236 GCA_039768345.1 Flavobacteriaceae bacterium | reverse complement strand
TTAAATGAGACTTTTGGGACGGTCTTAAAATACTAAAAACGTTGTGTAGCCACCCATTATTGTTGTGAAACTCTCAATTTTTGTGGTTTAGCCGATATTTTTATGCAGTTCAGCGATGAAAATCGATAAACGGTAAAACAATCGGTTCAAGAGGTGCTAAAAAGGCCTTCGAATAACATAGCGGTATAGAAGCTTTTTTGCCCCAGACTCAGGAGTCCTTAGCTGCTGAATTACAGTATCTGATCCTTATGAATCGATCTCGATTTTGTTTTCTACAATTTCCTTTATAGGCAGCACCATCTTGCCCGTTTTGGTCTTTAGGGTAACAAAGATCCCATCGATGGCCTCCACCGATCCTTCCACTTTTTTTGTTTTGATCACATCGCCAATTGCAAATGTTTTTCTGGCATAAAATGTACGCAGGAGATCGGCCACCACCTCCCGGGATCCCAATCCAAGGCCAATGGCGAAGGCGAGGAGGAACGCCCCGATAATCAGCGTAAAGTTGCTGGTAATGATCGTGGTATCGATCCCTGCCTGATTGAGTGAAGTCACCAGGACGAACACGATAATTATATAGTATACGATAGTACTTACAATCTTAGACCCACCAATTCCCATAGAGTCAAAGACACTGACAAGAGCTTTTTTGATCAGTTTTGCCGCAAACATCCCGATCATAAATATCACCAGTGCGCTTAGGAGGACCGGCAAATACCTGAGCAGATTGGCAATTTCTTCTGAAATTACCGTAAGGCCCATCACATCGGCAGCCACAATGATAAAAGTAAGCCAGAGGATACCTCTAACAAAACCCAAAATGACCTTAATGATATCTACTTTGATCTTGCTGCTATCGCCAAATAGTTCTGCTTTGTTCACCCGATCGGAAAGCTTGTTTACCTGGGCGAGTTTCATCAACTTTCTAAGGACCACTGTGGTGATCTTGATGATCAGCCAGGCCAGGATTAAAACAATTATGGCCCCTATTATCCCTGGGAGTGCCGAGGCGATATCCAGGATGATTGTTCTAAGCGAATCCGTTGCAATTTTTCCGATTGTTTCCATTATGTTCTAGGGATTATTATTAAGATTTTGATTGAGTTTTGAATAAACCACCGATAACCGATGGGTAGTTTGCGCCAAAAAGCGATGCCAGATCCATGAGCAATTTGGCAGCAGCCACGTCGTTCATCACCTTTTTTCTTAAATGAGGTGGTACTTCTTTGATGTCTCTGTTCAGATCCTTAAATGGATTTAGTTGTTGTTGGGCCATGATTACAGGGAATTATAGGTTTCCAGAATACGGGCTTTTGCCCTTTTCAATCTCATTTTTACAGCACTTTCACCGATCTCCAGCAAATCGCACAGTTCTTTTACAGGTATATCGTCCTGATATTTCAGCAGCAGGAGTGTTCTGTCTTGAGGGTCGATGAGGTTTAGTGCTTGTTTTAGTTTTTGCGAGCGCATCTCAAATAGCTCTTTATCGTCTATTTCGTTCGCCATTCTAAATTCGTCGTCGTCGATAGGACTTGATTGATCCTTCATTTTTCGAGCCTTATTCCGACTAACATAGTTTACGCAAAAATTATATGTCAGGGCATAGACCCAGCTCGAAAACTTTGATTTTCCTTTAAAACTTCCAAGTTTTACAAAGAGGGTGAGTAAAACATCTTGTGTGAGATCAAGCGCCTCTTCTTCACTCTTTGCAAAACCATTGCATTTACTATAGATCCTATTGGCATAACGGTCATAAATCAGCCCAAATAGCAGGGTATTTTCTTTTTCTACTATATACCTCACAAGATCCTCATCCGACAATTTCCGATACTCATTGTCTGCCCCCAAATTCGATTTAAATCGATCACCAACAAGTATGAGGATGAGTTTTTTAAGAAAATTCATAGAGATGATAGAAATCAGATATTGTTTTCCCAGGCAGTAACAATTTATAAAAACTATGGCAAAAGGGCTTCTTCAGATAACGAATATCTTTTAGAAACCCTTTACAACAACCTAATCGGAGGAACTCAACTAATCTTTAACCACATAGCATAACCTTTGCTAAACCTCCTGTCTTGCCTCATCATCTATCGGATTCAGGTTGTACCCATAGATTTCAGTTCATGTTTGGCATTTTTTCAACTCTTTCTTTTAATAAGGCCCTGAAAAATCAGGGCCTTAACATCAACCAACCAATCAAAAAACGAGATTAATCTCGTATTTTCACTCATCAGGCATGGACTACCTTAGAGTATTTCATGTCGACGGTAACGCAGCTATGGAATAAAATCGCTACAGTCTGGTGTGGCGGTCGAAAACGGATTAAATAATGGTTAGTGCTTGCATAGCTCAATCCGTGTTACAATTAATCCCTATTAGTATTTGTGCAGCTTCTGCACCTCATTTTCTTCCGCATAAGTCTCCCAAATGGTATTTGTGCTCATATTTTCTTTTATTAAGGAAATCAGAAGAATAATTGAAATCACAAAAGCCCCAATACTGATCCCCAGAAAAATCTCAACATAATATTCACTCATCGCTCTGTATATTCCGAACCACATTATGTGTTCTTTATCTATTTAGACACAGAAATATTTTACAGGTCACTTTTTTTTGAAAAAAAGTGTGATTCTTTATAAACTCGATGGTAAAACAATATTGGAATCGGGCTTTGAAACCCTCTCAGATGGCCCTGGCACCGTGTTGCTAGATGGCCCGTTTTTTGATCATTCCCCCACGGGTGTCCTTTAGACTCGACATCACCACGAAGGCACTGGGGTCTATCCTATTGATCTGCTTGTTAAGCCTGCTGATCTCCAAGCGGGTGATGACGGTATAGATCACCTCGTACCTTTTGTGAATTCCTTCTAGATTATAACCTCCACGGGCTTCATAAATAGTAAGCCCCCGCCCCATTTTTTCAATGATCATCTGGCGGATCTTTTCACTTTCAGGTGAAATAATGGTTACGGCCGTATACTCTTCTATCCCATCGACGACAAAATCGAGTGTTTTAGAAGCAGACAGGTAGGTGAGCATAGAATAAAGGGCCGATTCGATAGAAAGCATATAGGCCGCGGTCAGAAATATCAAGAGATTGATGATCATGATTATATCACCGATCTTCATGCTCAGTCTTCGACTGAGAAAAATGGCAAGTACTTCGGTTCCGTCTATAACAGCGCCTCCCCTGATCGAAAGTCCTATGCCGGCACCCAGAAAGAAGCCACCAAAAACAGCCACCAACAATTTGTCCTCGGTGAGTTCCGGAAATTCAAATACCGCCAGTACAAGGGCAAGGCCCATGATCGCAAAACTTGCCTTGATGGTAAATGCTCGACCAATTGTGGTGAGTCCCAGTATGAGGAAGGGAATATTTACCAACAGGATCAACAATGAAAGCGGTATGGTGGATGTTTCGGTAATTAACAGTGCTATGCCAGTGGCGCCTCCATCGATAAATAGATTGGGCAGCAGAAAGCTTTCGAGCCCTAGCGCAGCCAAAAAAATTCCCGAAACGATAAATATGAATTCCTTTACCGCACTGTTAAACCTGCTGCGATTGCTCCTGATTTTGCCATGTTCTTGGGTCGGTACATATATCATTCCACTTAGAGATTTTCAGGATTGATCGCCAGGGTTCTGAATAAATAGGCCTTGGCGGTGAAAAATTTGTTTTCTACTTCGTTCTGTTTAAGCTCCGCATCGATCAGTCGGCTTTCCCTGGTATTGATCAGGAACAGGGAGCTTTCGCCAAAACTGAATTTCCGTTCTTCACCAGCCAGTAATGTGCGGTAATCGGCTACGATCTTCCCGATCATCCCGGACTGATCTTCGAAAGATTCGAGTTCGCGGTAAACAGCCGATATTTTATTGCGCAATTCGAGGGCTGTATTATCATACTCGAATTCGGCATATTGCAACTTATATTTTGCGAGTTTGAGCGCTCCTCTTTCTTTACGCAGGAAGAGCGGCAGTTCGAAATTGATTCCGCCTTTGTACTGCTGTGTGTCATAAGAATTCAATAGCTCTGGTGTTTCCGTAAGAAAGTTATATTCCAGATCTATCCTGGGCAGGAGCTGGTTTACCTTTAACCTTTTTTCAACCTCAAGCCCATCGATCTTATAACCCAGGGCCAACAGCTTTGGGTGTTCCTCCAACAAAACACTATCCATCGGACGACCCAGGAGGTCTAGTGTTATGTCGATCTCACCCCCAGGGGCACTGTCAGGGATCACGCCAGGCTGTAATTCTACAGGAATATTATTATCCAACCACAGGAAATTAGACAGCTCCAGCGACTTTTTGGTAAAATTAAGGGCGGCCTGCTCCAGACCCAGCACCCTGCTCTCCACGGCTATTCTGGCTTCAACGGTGTCGATCGCCGCGATATCACCAGCCAGGGCACTTCGGCGTATTCCATCGAATCGGTCAGCCGCATTATCCAGGAAATTTCTAAATATCTCCTGCTCGTTGTAGGCTTTTAACCAGTCGAAATAGGCGATAGCGGCGCGAAAGAGAATCTCGTTCACCTGCAAGTCTCTTTCTGCTAAAGTCTGCTCTCGAAAAAACTTGGCCTGCTTCAGTGTTGCCATCCTTTCGTTGATCCACAAACCGTCACCTAGAGACAATGTTACCCCGGCGCTAAAAAGGCCGTCGTCGGGCAGGAATTCATCCGGATTGAGGAAATCACCACTGTTTTGTTGAAAATTACCCTTAAGCTCAATGCCATACCAGGTGGGCACCTTAAAGGTGGTATTAAGTCGGTCCCAGTATTCGGTCCCGTTGAACTTCTTACGTTCATAATCTACCTCGATCTTAGGATCGAAAGCTCCCCGGGCACGTAGGAGCTCTGCCTGTCCGATATCAAGTGTCAGACGAGCCTGCTTTGCCACAGGATGAAAGGTTTTTACAAGACCGAGGTACTCCCTGAAATTCAGGATCTGACTACCTTCTTGTTGAGCCGTACCCGTGAAAAGGACAAGCAAACACAATGTGAGTGTTATTATTCTCATTGTTTATCGGCCTTTGCCGTAGTGGTATCGGGTTGATAATAATTCGGTGGGAAGCCATTAAGCTGCCGCCATATCTCGAACCATATAGGCACATCATTAAGCAAAGCGATAGTGTAGGCCCCAGAGCCCACGCGAACATCTTCAGGCCAGGGATGGTCGTCAGCATCCGGTGCCAACAGCACCCGATATTTCCCATTATCGCTGATAAAAGTTTCTATGACGACCACGGTACCCCCATAGGTTCCATACGAGAGATTTGGCCAGCCGCTGAAGACGATGGCGGGCCAACCGTCGAATTGTATCCGTACTTTTTCACCGATCTGGACCAGGGGCAAATCGATCGGTTCCACATAGGTTTCTACCGCCTGCTGATAATCAGAGGGCATGATGCCTACCAAACGGTCTCCTTCTTTAAAAGTTTCTCCGATCCCGGCCTGTATAGCACGGTTTATATAACCGTTTTGCGGGGCACGAATATAATATAGCCCGGAACGTATCTCATAATTGGCATTTTCGTTTTCCAACTTGGTGACCTGTGCTTCCGAGTCGAACTGATTCGACTGTGCCGTATACTTTTCGCTTTCTGCCTTTGAGATCTTATCGGTGTACTCGGCCCTGACCCGGTTGATCTCTACCCTGGCGTTGATCACTTGGTTACGGGCAGCGAGGAGCTTGTTCTCCTGAGAGATTAGCTTGGCCTGGCCTTCCTGCAGCTTCAGTCTTTTTTCTTCCACGTCTGTTACGGCTTTGAGGCCTTCTTCCTGCAATTGAACCACCCGATCATATTGTTTTTGAGCAATGCTGATATTGGTCTTGGCCGCCTCCAAATCTATACTGTCGCTTTTAACCTTAAGCTTGCTTTGCAACAGTTTATTACGCGCCTGCTCCAATTTCAGATTTTGCTCTCTGCCCAGGGCCTCCACTTGTTTGTTAAGCGCCTTCACTTTCTCTGTATAGGCGTTTGCGCTCATCGATTTGGCCTGGATCTGTAGCTCGGTCCGGGCGATCAACTGTGGATCAAAATACTCGTTTTTGATGTCTGAAATATGCAGAATAGTATCGCCTTTCTTCACATAATCCCCTTCACGCACAAACCATTTCTCTATCTTCCCGGGGATGGGAGACTGGATGGTCTGTGGTCGCTGATCTGGCGTCAGGGTGGTTACATAACCTTCGCCACTCACATTTTGGGTCCATGGTAAAAACAACATGATCAAGGCAATGATGGCAAAAGCCTTTAAAAACCGGTTAAGGAATTTAAAATGCTTGCGATGAAATACTCTCTTCCCGGAAGCATAATGCTCAAGACCCACCTTCTGACTCAATTTATTGTGCGATATATTAAGCATGGGCTTCCTCTTTTATTTTGCCGTTTTCAATAGTAATTATTCGTCCACATCTACTCTTCCAATCCTTATTTTGACTGACCACCACCAATGCCCAGGGACGTTCCGGAGCGGTGAGGAACTTCATTATCTCGTTGGCCTCATGAGCATCGAAATGATCCAAGGGGTCCTTTAGGATTAAGAGTTTTGGTTTACGAACAATACTTCTGGCCAGAACGATCTTCTTCGATATTGTAGAAGGGATTTGTATGCCTTCCGGATATAACATCGAATTGAGTCCCTGTGGCTGTTCCTTTACGAATTGCGTGAGTCCGGTTTTTTCAAGAGACCAGTAAATATCTTCTTGTGAAATTGAAGCATCTCCAAAGGTTATATTTTCAAGTATGGTACCTTCAAAGGGGGACTCCTCCAATAACGACTGTCCGATATGTGAGCGGTAGTAATTAAGATTAATGCCTTTTAAAGAGACATTATTAATAAAAATATCTCCCCTATCCGGCTCTATAATCCCCGCTATCATTCTAAGCAGTGTGGTCTTTCCGGAGCCGTTAGGCCCCTTTAGCAAGATGGTACAACTGTTGCTGATAGTTAGTGAGATATCATCAAGGATCTTTTTATCCATTTCCGGGACCTCATAAGACACCCTATTGAGCTCCACGGTGAAACCTTCTCCTTCCTTAAAAGGTTTTTCCCCTTCCTGGGGCTCCAGTTCCTTATCGACTACCTGCCCGAGTTTCTCGAGCGAAGTGAGCAAATCGTAAAAAGTTTCCAGCCCGGTTATGAGTTTTTCAACCGAAGTGATCACCAGAAGAATGATGATCTCTGCTGCTACAAACTGCCCTATGTTCATTTCCTGGTTGAGGACCAGGATCCCACCAATGACCAGAAGTCCTCCGGTTACGAGAACTTTAAACCCGATCATCTGGATGAATTGGAGTACCAGAATTCGAAAATGGCTCTCTCTCGATTTGAGATATTGCTCAACCAGGACATCGTTTTTGTTCATGGCGAGAGAAGTCTTTCCCGAGAGTTTAAAACTGATGATCGACCTGGCCACTTCCTCAATCCAATGAGCAACGCGATACTTGTAACGCGACTCCTCCAGACTGGTATCGAGCCCTTTCTGTGCGGTGAACTTAAACACGATATATATCAGCAATAAGAGCAGAATACCGTAGATTATAAAGAAAGGATGATAGAGGGATAACAGCAATAATCCAAAAATAATTTGCAACAAGGCTGCAGGAAAATCGACCAATATTTTAGAGAGTGATTTCTGAACAGTCAATGTATCGAAAAAGCGATTGGCCAGCTCCGGCGGATAATAGTTCCGTAGCTCACTCATTTTAATTTTAGGAAAGCGATAGGCGAATTCAAATGAAGAACGCGTAAAGATCTTTTGTTGTACATTCTCTATGATGCGGATTTGAGTAAGCTGCAGCAGGCCGCCGAAGGCGACTCCCAGCGTAACCAGAATAACCAGTATGATCCAGGAAGTACTTACCTGGGCCCCCTGTATCAGGTTGATGATAGCCTGTATTCCCAGAGGCAGGGAAAGATTAACAATCCCCGCAAACACGGCATAATAGAATATCTGAAAAATATCCCGCTTGTCCAGCGCAAGTAAACCTAAGAGGCGCTGCCAGGAGGTTATTATGGTCTTAGCCATTAGTAGGTAGATTTAAGCTGTTGAATACAAGGTGTTTAAGATAATGGGTAGGATCTGTGTGCTCCAGACAATCTGTAAGAGATGAGAAATGGTCTAAGAGAAAATGCTGGTGGAGCGAACCTTCCAACACTGTACTTGCCAGACTGGACGGATAAGGATAATCACGATCTGCAGCTGCAATCATTTCAGATATGCGGTTGACTAATCTCTTATAAATTTCAAAATATCCCTCCCTGTTTTCCTTGTCCACTTCTTTGGTGAGATAGGACTTGGAATATTCATGGATGACTATCTTATTGAGCAAAACTTCATTGATATGGGAAAAGGAAGAATCTTCTTCGGTGGTTTGGGTAACTATTTCAATAGCCTTATCTAATTTCTTCGCGGCATCAGCAATACTATTGGTGGCAAATACCAACTGGTACTCCAACCAACCCCAATACCAGGAGGCCAGATAAAGCAACAGTTTGTGTTTGTTCTCAAAATACCGATAGATAGAACTTTCGTTAGATCCAATACGATCTCCCAGTTTCTTAAATGTAAACTTGTCGAATCCCATTTCATGAATCATGCTAATACTCTCTTCGACAATTGTTTTACCTAAAGCGGAAGACTCAGGATCTTTTACAAAAATTTTGTCATTAACGCTTATTTTTATAGATTGAAAAAGGCGATCCATAGTTCTGGTGTTAATTATGATGGCAAATATAATAGTAATACTATCATATCATAATAGATTAACTAACATTTAACAAAAGTATTGCTTGCTGAAATTAAATTAACACTATCTTTATGATGGTGATATAAAACCTTTAGGCCTTATGAAGTTGATGCTTACGATTTACGTTTTGTCTTTGTCGGTCATCACCGCCGGGGCACAACAATTGTTTCACATGGAAATCGATGCGAATCAACAAATGGAGACACTCCATGGCGCACCAGGCCTTCATATAGATCTGCCGACTAAAGGCGGCACCGTTATGTTGGGGAATGAACATGATACGGAAGGCCTGGGTCAACACCTTATATATAATGGCGGCAGATTGCTTATTGAAAACATGGTTTCAGGACCTGGCGGACAACGATTGGTAACCTTGAGAAGAGAAGATGGCAGGCCCTTTTACGATATGTTTCCGCTATTGAAGGTTACACTGATCCCATTGGTGGATTACATACCCGAATCGGAAGAATCGAAACAATGAT
>JBDNAQ010000091.1:0-5713 GCA_039768345.1 Flavobacteriaceae bacterium | reverse complement strand
TATTTTCGATATAAATCGGCAATGTTTTTCATCATTTTTAAATAACTATCCATAGAAGCAGTCCTTATATTCAATTGTTGACAAAATTTTCCGCATTAGGTTTTTCATAGATTGAATTAAATGCTATGTTGCTGAATACAGCTTGCCAGTTCTTCCCAGTTGCATTCCAACCATCTATTCAACGACATGCTATGTTGTAAATATTTCAAATATTGCTCAGAATATTGACCAGTTATATAATATTCACCCAAAATCCAGTCAATTACAATAAGATTTCCCATATGGATCATGTGTGGAAGATATTCCAGCTCAAGTTTATTTAAAGGCCCTATGGTTTGATTATTTTTGGATGTTTCTTGATACGCTCCCAAAAAGTTTTCCAGTCGATCAAGCTGCAGGATTCCATTATTGGTCTTCTTCCAGGTGCAGCAAAAGTACATTATTGCAAGACCAACATCAAAACACCTGGCATCAATTTTTGACCAACCAAAATCGAACACACCCGTCACTTTACCGCCTTTAAACTTAAGATTTCCTGGATGATAGTCTCCATGCACTGCAAGGCGGGGCATGGCACGATATACTTTTTGAGGTGGGATAATATTTATCATATTGATCAGGACGTCGAATTGCTCCAAAAAATAATCATCAAATGGAAATTTAGCCGTATTCCGCGTAAATACTTTCCATTTTTTGGCCATCAAACTGATCTCATCGAAATTGCTCAGATCCCTCAAACAACCAATCCCTTTCCAATTGTAAATCGTGTTATGATATAGAGAGAGTATTTTTGCTGAACTTATTAATTCTTCATCAGAACATGAAGGAGTATCCCAGTCGTATTTATCGTTGCCTGGAAGAAAACTAAACACTGCGATATAGTTTTTGTGGATTTTATTTTTTTGTTGTCGAGCTATACTGACATAGTCCATGCCATCTTTAGCAAGAATGATCCGCGGGGAAAACCTGAACTTTCTTATTTGCAGCTCATGAAGCAGAGCATGTTCAAACCTGACTTTTTCCTCCGGAGTCCCTTTTCTGTAACGTCTCATCAAATACCGGCATTTTTGCCCACCTCGGAGCATTACGATTTTATAGCTGTCATTGATGTAACCCTTATAAATGCGCTCTTGACGGATCAACTGACCGATATCGTAGTGTTCTGAAAGAATATTTCTATTGCTTTTAAAGATATCCTCTTGAGATTTAACAGTATCTTCTTTACCAGAGTTCATTTGTCACCACATAATAGTTTATACCAATAACAATAGACGGCATTTGGGGTCAAATTGTTGGTCTCTGGTTTCTACATGATCAGCACTATTAGAAATTGTAGGTTTGGCGCCAAAGTGTTGCATTAAGAAATTTTTTAAAATAATCAGGATCAGTGGGTGGTCGCTGGAGGCAATATTTAGCCAAAGTTTCTTCGAAGCGAGAGCAATCATAAATACTTTCATCGTTTAAATACATTGCGACATCATCGAGGGATTGGGCCAAGACATTCAGAAGATAATCGCCTTCTTTTTCGGCCTTTTTATGTAACCTCACTTTCCACTCATCAACGGATATATATTCAGATATTAGCTTCATCTCAAGCAACATATCGAATACTGTCCGGGCCGGTGCGGGATCGTTTTGCACCACATTAAATACCTGCCCGAAATGAGAGGGTTTGCTTGCAAACTGAACAATAGATTTAACCAGGAAGTCTACAGGGGACATCTCAAATGCCCATTTATCTCCATCAGGAGCACATTTTAACTTCATGCAGGCATCAAAAATCATGGATATAAAATCGTTTGGATTTGATGCCCCCGTAATACTATGATGTCCAATATTACCGGGGCGATACAAACACACGGGGCAGCCCCTTGAGACAGCCTCCCAAACCAGTTTCTCGGCAACCCACTTTGCCTGGCCATATCCATTTTCTAAATGATCTGCAAATGAATCGATATTACTGTTTTCTAGATATGCGGTCTTACGTTCACCGGGAAATATACCGTTTGTTGATATGTAATGAATAGGCTTAGTAGCTGAGGTGCACGCAAATCGCAAGATCTCATGAGTGCCGGTTACCGTAGTCGGCTTGATTACAGCATAAGAGTAAACATAATTCACGAGAGCAGCACAATGAAAGATAAAGTCGATTTTCTTTCCAAATTCATTAAATTGCTCAACCGACAATCCAAAATATTGCTCCGTTAAATCACCGATGACAGGAATAATACGTTTTTCCATGTTATGATTGTATAATTGATAGTATTTAAGATTACTGATGATACGATTTAATGCATTCTTACGGTCTCCTTTTTTTATGCGTACCAGGCAGTAAAATTTTACATGATCTTTTGTCGTCCTTAATAATTCATCAAGCAGGAATGCGCCCAAGAATCCTGTGGTCCCGGTAATAAAAATTGACGTTGCATCAAGTACAGACAAAGGTTTTTTTGTCAAAACAGGCGTAATTGAATCATCTAAATAAGCATCTTCTCTGATTGAGATTGGCCGCAAACCACTAACCCCTCCATTTTTTATATATTGGACGAGTTCTGTAACAATTGGATATTCATAAATATTTTTAACTTTTAGCTGAATATGAAATATTTCTTCAATGATTTTAGTTAATTCAACAGCCAATAATGAGTGGCCTCCGAAATCAAAAAAATTGGAATCATTATTAATACTCCCAGGAACCAAAAAGAGGATGCGTTCCCACAATGCTTTCATGACAGCTTCCTGTACTTCCTGAGGGGCATCATCGCGGAGCTTGATATCTTGAAAAAGATATTCATATTTATGTGGTGGTGAAGGTAGCAGCTGTCGATTGAGTTTTCCGGTTATAGGATTAATTGGTATATTATCGAGTTCAACATATGTACCGGGAACCATATAATGCGTCAGGTATGGTTTTAATCTTTTGCGGAGTTCCACGCTAGTGCCGGTCTTCACGTCAATTTCCCAATCTGCGGTTTCATGCCTTACAACATATGCTACAAGTCGTTTATCCTCCCCTTCTTCACCATCGGCTATAACGGCGCAACTTTTAACATTTGCATGTTCAAGCAAGGCCGTCTCTACGGTACCTAAATGAATACTATATCCTCGAATCTTGACCATATCATCACAGCGCCCTTTGATTTCTATCATGCCGTCTGGATGAATTTCGGCCAAATCACCGGTTCTAAAAAACCTTTTACCGTCTATAAACACAAACCGTCTTGCGGTAAGATCCGGATTATTTAGATAGCCTCTGGTCAGGCATGGGCCTCCAACATATAGTTCTCCAATGCTGCCTGAAGATACCTGCTGCTTATGGTCATCAAGTAACCTTATCTCTACACCTTCGATTGGTTTTCCAACCGGACAGATTCTTGTTGGCAAGTGTTTAACTTCACGCAGATCGACATCGGCTATATCGTGGCACTCGCTGATACTGTAGGTGTTTAGAAGGCGCACATGATCCGGTATTATTTCTAAGATTCTGTTCTTAAGCGTTGTCGTCACTACCTCACCATTGAGCCAGATTACCTTCAGTGATGACAATTTGGATTGAATTATATCAGAATCTACCGAGTTGATGACGGATGCCAGCAGTGATGGCGTAAATAGAATTTCGGTAATTTTGTGTTCAGCCAAAAAGTCGATAAGGGGTTTAGGATCGTAAATGATATCATCTGGAATGATGTAAACGGTCGCCCCTTTTAGTAGCGGTCTTAATACTTCCCAAATAAAAAATATATTGCACGCCACTCGGTCACCAGGTTGATATGAACTGGTCTTATATCTTTGAACATACGAGTGAACTGATCCTATATGAGGCGCCATTATTCCTTTCGGCTCTCCTGTTGTGCCAGATGAATAGACAATATAGGCTAAATTGTTTAAAGAGATCGAAGAGACTCTATCCTTATCATATGTGTAAAGTTGCCAGGTTTTATCTATATCAACGCTTAGTATTTTTGCCACACAGGAGGAATGCAGTCTATGTAAGTATTGACTCTTGGTAATAATGACTTTTGGTATTGCCTCGTCAAGCATTTTAGTCAACAGGGAATCAGGGTAGACCAGATCTAATGGTAAATAGGCTCCTCCCGCCTTTAGGGCAGCGATATAGGCAATGACATATTCAGCACACGTCTCCATAAAAATTCCGACAACTTTATCAAAGGTTACACCATGTTTTTGGAAAAAGCCTGCTAAATTATCTGACAATCGATCGAGTTCCGCATAGGTTAAAACCTTGCCACCATCGACAACAGCAACTGAAGTCGGAGTTCGACCGGCCTGATACTGAAATAACCGATGCAAGCATAATTGGCTTGGCTTCATTCAACCTCCTGATATCCTGTCTAAAACATTACCTTACGCTGAACCGAACGGCTTATCAATAACTGGCCGATATTCAGAATTCGACAAAAACAACTGGGCCAAGTCTTAAATTTTGACAGTATCATGCTTGTGTGATTTAAGCCACGCTGTTACAGAAACGCACATACATTTAAAAGTACTGTTAATGGTTCGCCTTTTGAGGATAAGCTTCCCCGGCACTGTTTATCATGTGACAGCCAGGGGGAATGAAGGCAAAGCGGTGTTCAAGAGCAAGAGTGACTGGAAAAATTTCTGGAATATTTGAAATCCGCCACGGGAAGATACCATGTGGTTGTTCATGTAATCTGTTTAATGACAACCACTACCATCTGCTGCTTGAAACACTTTGCGGAAATCTGCCCCAGACTATAATTATGTCAAGAATGAAGACCTGACCCAATTCCTTCTATTCATATCCATATAACCGCTATATTCAGCTACGCTTTGAGTCCCTCGTGGCTGACATCCTAACCGATGATACTAACTGATATTTAAAACGCTGATCCCAGTGAGAGCCCCTATATGCGTTCGAGACGATGGATAAAATGCTATTACGTCAGGGCTCGAATACAGGAAAATTTGTGATTTTTGAGGCTGCTTTTATTAGTTTTTTGTCAAAAGTGGCGAAGGATTCGGAATCTTGCGATTTTGCCAAGTGGATGGCATCTGCAAAGTCTAAACCATGCTTATACCATTGAACTGCATCATAAATGACAAGTTGCTCCTGTAATTTTACATTAGATATTCCAAAGAGGGATTGGAAAGCATCCGCAATTTCAAGAGGCTTAAAGTGATATGCATATCGAAGAATCCACTCGCACTCTAAAATCACTGAAGTCGTGATAATAATGTTTTCCTTAGCAAATAATGCTTTGGCTCTTTTAAATTGGGCTTGATCATCACCAGTAAGTAGGCGAACAACGACGTCGGAATCCACGGAAATCATATTTTTCGCTCCATGGCGCCTTTTTTAATCGCCGCTTCCATTTCATCGAGAGAAACAGGTTTTCCAGAATATTTTAAGATACCAGTGACTTGATCGAGTTCGGTTTTTTTGAACCGATGAGAAGGTTTTAACAATATACCGTCACCCGTATCAAACACTGATAACTCTTGGCCTGCACTCCAATTGTATCGAGATCTTAATGTTTTCGGTATGATAACTTGCCCCTTACTCGACAGTTTAGTTGTTTGCATTGCACCCCCCCCAGCTTAAAGTAAGATTTATGTAAGAAATATAACCAATCAATTGGAAAAGATCAATATATGTTGAAAAATAACGATCTGCCCCATATCATGGCCGACGACCGCGAACGAAAAAATGTGCTGAATATGAAGATGT
>JBDNAQ010000090.1:0-9344 GCA_039768345.1 Flavobacteriaceae bacterium | reverse complement strand
CGGCAGGATTACATTTAAACCTGTGGAACTTGCATTATACATATACATGTCGGTACTAATGTCCAGCCCGTCTTTACGGGCTTTATTTACAAGTTGTATGGCGCTGTCGAGTAAATGCCAGTTTGTATTACCAGAGGCTTTAAAATGATAAATTTCCGATCGGATGTCGGCTTCTTTGGCGATCGTGATCAATTCGCGGACGGCATCAAGAAGTTTATCTTCTTCGTCTCTGATATGAGATATATACATGCCGTCGTATTCCGATACCACCCGGGCAAGTTCAATTATCTCTTCGGTCTGCGCATGACCGCTGGGGACATAGATCAGCGAAGTTGACAGGCCAACCGCCCCTTCCTCCATGGCTCCCCTCAGCAATGATTTCATCGTATCCAATTCCTCTGCGGTAGGAATCCTGTTCTCATAAGCCATCACATAATTTCGCAAGGTCCCATTGCCTACAAAAGAGGCAATATTCGTAGACACCCCTTTGGATTCCATATATTCGAGATATTCACCCAGGGTATTCCACTTTATATCGTATTGGATATGCTGTTGATTCTCCTTCATCTCCTGTTTTGTTCTTTCGTTTAACGGCCCCATGGAATGACCTTCGCCAAGGACTTCCAATGTTACCCCTTGTCGCAGATCTCCCTGAGAACGACCGTCTTCGATAAGTGAGACATTAGCCCAGCTTAACATATTTATAAAACCCGGAGCAACGGTAAGTCCGGTGGCGTCTATTTCAATCCTGCCCTGCATCTTTTCGAGTTTGCCGATAGCATATATGGTATCTGCGTTAATAGCCATATCTCCGGATATGCCCGGGCTTCCGGTTCCGTCGATTATTGTCGCATTTTTAATCAGCACATCAACACTGGTGGTTTCTGGGCTACAGCTGTGTATTAATGCCAGAATTGATAAGACGCAGAAGAGAGAGTTTATTTTCATGATATCCGAAAGTTGTTATACCATAAAAATACTGTAAATAATGCCGAAGACAAAGTCTGCATCTTTGTACATTTACCCAAAATATCGGGCTATGAATACCAGAGAAGAACAGCTCAGTGCACTTGATCGGTTGCTGACGATTATGGATGAGTTACGGGAAAAATGTCCGTGGGACCGAAAGCAGACGATGATGAGTCTAAGGCATCTTACCATTGAAGAGACTTATGAATTAGGAGATGCCATTCTTAACGATGACCTGGACGAAGTAAAACGGGAACTCGGAGATCTCTTGCTGCACATATTTTTCTATTCCAAAATCGGTTCGGAGAGGGCCGATTTTGATATCGGTGATGTCGCCTCAGGTATTTCAGAAAAATTGATCAACCGCCATCCGCATATATATGGAGATGTGGTAGTGGCCGATGAAGAAGAAGTGAAGCAAAACTGGGAAAACATAAAGCTCAGGGAAGGGAAGAAGAGTGTGCTAGAGGGCGTACCTAAGAGTTTACCATCGCTGGTGAAAGCCAGTCGAATTCAAGATAAAGTGGCAGGAGTTGGCTTCGATTGGGAGCGGGTAGATGATGTTTTGGATAAAATTAATGAGGAGGTAAATGAGCTGAAGCAGGCGCTCAATACCCCCGATAAATCGGCGGTAGAAGAAGAATTTGGCGATGTGCTTTTCTCATTGGTGAATTATGCCCGTTTTATCAACGTCAATCCTGAAAATGCCCTGGAAAAGACAAAC
Source organism: Flavobacteriaceae bacterium (assembly GCA_039768345.1). Taxonomy (GTDB): domain Bacteria; phylum Bacteroidota; class Bacteroidia; order Flavobacteriales; family Flavobacteriaceae; genus JAHEJJ01. The sequence goes on along the minus strand of JBDNAQ010000090.1, from coordinate 7,651 downwards.
AAAAAATTTATCAGACGCTTCCGATACCTCGAAGAAAAGGCGCAGCTAGCCGGGCAGCGGCTCCAGGACATGACCCTCGATCAAATGGAATTGCTTTGGCAAGAAGCTAAGTCGGTTTAAAGCCTGCTGTTATATTTTTGCAATTGATTACAGGCCTATTCCTCTTCCTGTGCAATAGGAAATGCTATCTTTGCGGCTCTAAAATCCAACTGAATTGTTACAAGCCTATACCAGAGAATTCAGGTATAATATCCGCCTGGCGGTTCCTGTTATTACAGGAATGCTCGGCCATTCATTTGTAGCCTTTGCAGATAATATAATGGTAGGTCAGCTGGGTACAGCAGAACTTGCGGCAGTTTCTCTGGGGAACAGCTTTGTATTTATCGCAATGTCGCTGGGGATTGGATTTTCGACTGCCATTACACCATTGGTCGCTGAAGCCGATGGCGCCAACGATCCGGCAGCTGCCAAAAATGCCTTAAAACATGGCCTGGTGCTCTGTACGATCCTTGGTCTTTCACTTTTTGGGATCATATTACTGCTCAAACCGCTGATGTATCATATGGACCAGCCTGAGGAAGTAGTTGTCCTGGCGATGCCCTATCTCAACCTGGTGGCATTTTCGCTGGTACCGCTTGTGATGTTCCAGGCTTTCAAACAGTTTTCAGAGGGCTTATCGCAGACCAAGTACCCCATGTATGCCACTATTATTGCCAATGTGGTCAATGTGGTTATAAATTACCTTCTGATCTTTGGGGCATTTGGATTTCCAAAGCTCGGTATTATTGGGGCTGCGATCGGGACATTGGTGTCTCGAATGATCATGCTTCTCTACCTTTGGTACCTTTTGAGGATCAAACCAAAATTCCATGATTATGTGAATGGATTTAATTTTAAACAACTCAGTGGAGAGGTATTTCGAAAGATAATAAACCTCGGCTTTCCATCTGCCTTGCAGATGTTTTTCGAGGTAATGATCTTCACGGTGGCCATATGGCTTAGCGGGGTATTAGGCAAAAACCCGCAGGCAGCCAATCAGATAGCGCTCAATCTAAGCAGTATGACCTTTATGGTCGGGATGGGTCTTGGGGTAGCTGCGATGATCCGGGTTGGCAACCAAATGGGCCTGAGGAACTATTTAGATCTGAGAAGGATTGCACGTTCAATATTTTTACTAACCCTGATCCTCCAGATAGGATTTGCCATATTCTTCCTGCTGGGAAGGCATTGGCTTCCCACCATATACCTCGATCTCAATGATCCTGTGAATTTAGCCGATAATACAGAGGTGATGATTATCGCTGCAGAATTATTGCTAGTATCGGCCTTTTTCCAGATCTCAGACGGACTCCAGGTGGTCATTCTGGGTGCTCTCAGAGGGCTACAAGACGTAAAGATCCCTACACTGATTACCTTTATAGCCTATTGGGTGGTTGGTTTTCCCATTTGTTATTACCTGGGATTGCATACTTCCTTAAAGAGTACCGGCATCTGGATTGGCTTGTTATCGGGCCTAACGGCATCCGCCATTATGTTGTATATTCGATTTAATTATATGAGCAAAAAACTTATCGCGATCCAATAGGTAAACCATGACTCAAATTCCAAAATTCTTAATGGCCGATAATACTGATCATCCCGATACTGTATTTGTAGTCCACACCGAGTATCCAAGATTTATCATTGATCTGAAAACCGATGAGGTGGAATGGCTCGAGGAATTCAACAGCGAAGATGAATCCGAGCTTTCCGGGATGACAAAAGAACTCATCGAACAGGCTTCCGAGTTCTACGATAGGGAAGTTGCACGCTACGATTCATAAAATGCTCGAAGAACTAATACAGCTAGATCATAATGTTTTCCTGTATCTCAATAACTTAGGAACCGAGGGTTGGGACGACTTCTGGTTGTTTCTTACCAATAAATGGTCTGCCCTACCTCTCTATGTACTGCTTTTATGGTTGAGCTATAAACAACTGGGCACCCGAAAGACCCTGGTCCTTTTAATTGCCATCGCACTTTTGATCACCTGCACCGACCAGACAGCCAATTTCTTTAAATATGGTGTAAAGAGACTCAGGCCATGTTACGAAGAAGAATTTGCAGGGATGATGCGGCTGGTAAAAGCCTCATGCGGAGGCCGATATGCTTTCTTTTCGGCACATGCCGCAAACTCTTTTTCAATAGCGGTTTTCTTCGCTTTGCTGTTCTGGAAACAGATAAGAATTATCTCATTACTCTTACTGGTCTGGGCCATGCTTGTGGCCTATAGCCGTATATACCTTGGTGTTCATTATCCAGTAGACGTCCTCGCCGGTGCGTTGGCCGGTCTGTTTTTCGGCTGGTTGTTTTATAGGTTATTTATCTTTGGAGTGCATAAATATTCATTATGATATCCAATCTCCGGTACTGGCTTTTTATGATTCTTATCGTAATGGTTTATGTGGCGGGTCTCCTGGTGACGCTCTTCGAAAACGATTCTGCTCAGTTTGCCGTAATGGCGATGAGAATGGTCCAGGAAAACGATTTTGTCAATCTCATAAAGGGCAATGAAGAATATCTGGATAAACCCCACCTGCATTATTGGCTGGCAGCCACTTCTTATTTAATTTTTGGTATTCAGGATTGGGCCTATCGCATTCCGGCTGTACTGGCCTCTTTGGTCGGGGCGCTCAGCTGTTATGGTCTGGGCAAAGAATTGTACAGCAAGGCGGTTGGTAAGCTCGCTGCACTGATATTCCTAACGGCACAAACCATTGTGCTTTCCAATATCGATGTTAGAACCGATGCCGTACTTACAGGTTTTACCGTCTTCTCGCTGTGGCAGTTTGTTTGCTATATCAGAAGCGGCCAGCTGGGACAACTTGTCCTGGGCACTGTGGGAGCAGCACTGGCATTTTCTACCAAAGGCCAAATTGCAATTCTGGTTATCGGACTTCCATTACTTTGCCATTTATGGTATGTAAGGGGATGGAACAAGCTGTTTCATTGGAAAACACTGGTTGGAATTTTGGTTTTTCTGATAGTTTTAATACCCGTTCTTTATGCCTATTACCAGCAGTTCGATCTGCATCCTGAAAAGATTATACGCGGCAGGAGTGAGCGTAGCGGTATCTTTTTTATCCTTTGGGAACAGAGTTTCGAAAGGCTGAGCGGGGAGGGGGTAGGCAAGAATAGCAGCGATTATTTCTTTTTCTTTCATACGTTTTTATGGGTTTTTCTACCCTGGACGATTATCGGAATTCTTGCATTTGTGAAAAGATGGCGGGATATGGTGCGTTCCGGTTTTGGCCGAATGGTCGACAAGGAATTCCTGACCACCGGGGGGATAACATTGATCTTTATTTTGATCAGCTTTGCCCAGTTTAAATTGCCTCATTATCTCAATATTACGATTCCACTCTTTGCCGTACTCAGCGCTTCTTATCTTTATGAAATTTCAATTGAAGGACGTCTGAAAGTCCAAAGATTTTTGATTGGCTCCCAGCTTTTCATTGCCTTACTGGTTGTGATCGTTAGCCTTATACTTTGTTTCTGGGTATTTAAGATCGACTGGTGGTTTGCTAAGTTCTTGCTCCTCTCAGGCATAGTCCTGCTGATCTACATGTCCTGGAGAAGCAAAGATTTTATCGGTCGGATCGTAACCATCGCAGTATGTAGCGCGATTCTACTAAACATGGTACTGAATCTGCACTTTTATCCATCGCTGCTGAACTACCAGGGAGGTTCAAATATGTCTAAAATTGTCTTATCAGAAGAAATACCGGTCGATAATATTTATAAACTTTCAGATCGACATACCTGGGGACTGGATTTCTACAATCGTTACCCGGTAAAGCGCTTGAAGTTCGAAGAGTTGGGTACGCATCAAGACCTATGGCTATACGTCACGGAGGATGAATTAAAATCCTTACAGCAACGTGGGCACGACTGGGATCGGCAATATACCGTAGATCAGTTTAGGATTACCCGTTTACAGGGACGATTCTTAAATCCGGCAACCAGAGATGAAGTAATGAACAAAATGCACCTGGTACATCTATACTAATTCTGATCTTGTCTTTCGGCAAGGGAAGAACCAGTAAATTTCAATGCTGGTTTTCTAAAATGGAAATAAATCCCAAAAAATGAAACAAGTGCATTAATCGAGAAGAAGAGTATACTTATGCTCACCGAGCTGCTTTCGTCGAGACCCAGCCAAAGTGCCCCATAAAAAAACACGACTTCTCTGCTGCCAATCCCACCGATGGTAAGCGGAAGAACCGCAACTACTGAAGATACAAGGAAAATGAAAAGGTAAGACAAGAAATCTTGTTCCAGATCTAAACTATACAGTAAGAAAAGAGCACAGATGACCTGAAACAGCTGAACCAGGGCAGAATAACCCAGGGATCTCCAATAAATTGGATAAAGGTATTCAAAGTAACGTTTGTTCAAAATCCAAAAAAACAGCAGCGATGCAATAATACCCATACCAAATAGCCATTTATATCCTTCCAATTCCGGAGCCGAAAGGAATATTCCAAGTATACAGGCATAATTGGCTAATAGCAATAGTCCGCTCAGACGGTCGAGCAGGAGAGTGGCGACAACTTTTTTTGTCGGTACCTCATATGTCTTTCGGATCACATACCCTTTATAAGCATCTCCGCCTATACCGCCGGGTAAAAAAAGATTGTAAAACATACCCAAAAGATAGAGCTGTGCGTTGCTGCGCTGGGTGAGCCTGATCCCGATTTGGTGAAAGTATAGATTTAGCCGAAGTGAAGCGAAACATTTGGATATCAAAAAAAGAATGATAGCACCTATGAGGTAATGAAGTTTTGTTTGTTTCATCACTTCCCAGACTTCACGAAACTGGATTTTGGTAAAAACAAAATAGATCAGCAAAAGGCTAAAAACGATCTTGAACAGGGTTAAGAGCCGCTTACGTTGTCTTTCCACCGATAAGGATGTTTTTGATGCGGTAAGGTCTTTTGTTCTGGGATTCGTAATATGTGCGGATGAGCAGTTCCATGACAATACCAATGGTAAACAACTGGATTCCGGCCAGGATGAACATCATACCGAATATCAATAAGGGCCGGTTCCCGATATCCTGACCAAAGCCCCATTTTATGGTGAAAAGGTAAATATTGATCCCTATACCCAGAAAGACCAAAAGAACGCCTAATATTCCAAAAAGATGGATCGGTCTTTGAAAATACTTGCGTATGAATAGCAGCAACATCATATCGGCTACTACCTTAAAAACACGTTCAAGTCCATATTTTGAAGCACCAGCATGCCTCGCATGATGTTTTACGGGTACCTGTTTTATCTGGGCTCCTTCCAGATGAGCTAAAAGCGTAATGAAACGGTGCATTTCACCATAGAGATTCAAGTCCTTTGCGATGTCTTTTGTAAATACTTTCAAAGCACATCCATTGTCTTTGATATCAAGTTTGGTGACCCTTCGAACCATAAAATTGGCAATCTTGGAAGGGATTTTTTTTAACAGGGAATCCTTTCTTTTTTGCCTGATTCCTGTCACCACATCATATTCTCCATTTAAGACAGGACTGAGCATTTGAGGTATATCACTGGGATCGTTTTGAAGATCCCCATCCATAGTTATGATGTATTCACCTTGGGCGTAATCAATACCAGCTGCCAGGGCCAAACTTTGGCCGTAATTCTTTTTTAGAGAAATAAGGTGGATCTTCTCATCTGCCATTTCCCGGATTCTCTGCCTGGTATGATCGGTTGAGAAATCATCGATATAAATGATCTGGTAATTATAACCTTTTAGGCTTTCATGAATCTTTTGGGTTAGCAAGGCTACATTGTCCTCTTCATTATAAAGAGGGACCACCACAGATAGAAGCGACTGAGTTGGAAGATCCATTCAGGAATATTAGAATTTGGTCAAATTTATGCTTTTTATTTAAGTTGTTGCCGATAGGAGGATAGCAGTTCTTCTGCCGCCCTGAAGGGAGAAATTTCATTTTTTTCTACTTTCCTTGTCATTTCCGAAAGCTCTTTGGCTATTTTGGGATTCTGATAAAATCCCTGAGTTAGTAGTCTTTCTGCGGTTTGAAGGAACCAGAATTTGTTTTGTGATTTACGGTTTTTTTCAAATGATCCATTTTCACGGGTGAGCTTTACATAGTCTTCCACCAGATCCCATATCTCGCTAATACCCTTGTTTTCGATGGCAGAGCAGGTAAGTACCTTGGGAGACCAGCTATTTTCTTTGGGAGGATAAAGGTGAAGTGCTCTCTCAAAATCACTTTTGGCCCTTAATGCCCGTTTTAGGTTGGCACCATCTGCTTTGTTTATCACAACAGCATCTGCCATTTCCATGATCCCCCTTTTTATTCCCTGTAATTCATCACCAGCTCCGGCCAGTTTTAACAAAAGGAAAAAATCGACCATACTGTGTACGGCGGTTTCACTCTGACCCACACCAACGGTTTCAATAAAAACAACATCAAAACCGGCGGCCTCACATAAAACAATACTTTCCCTGGTTTTCCTGGCTACGCCACCCAGAGAATTACCGGAGGGCGAGGGTCTAATAAAGGCAAGAGGATCGTTGGCTAAAAGGGGCATTCTGGTTTTGTCACCGAGTATGCTGCCTCTGCTTAGGCTGCTCGTAGGATCTACCGCCAGAACCGCTACCTTCTTACCCCGGGCTGTCATGGCAGTACCCAGGCTCTCGATAAATGTGCTTTTGCCCACACCCGGGACTCCTGTTATCCCGACACGAATACTTTGAGTTCGTTTCGACAGACAATTCTCAATAATCTCGTAAGACTGTTGTTGATGATCTCTATGCGTACTTTCCACAAGGGTGATAGCCCTCGCTAATAGGGTTGTATCCCCATTGAGAACACCATCGGTCAACTCCGAAACAGAAGGAGGGCTGATACGCCTTATGCGGTGCTTTGAGATCGCTTTCGGGGCTTTTTTCTTTGGATTGGACAAATATCAATTGTTGTTAATCGGTGCTTTGATCCTCATCGTATCCCAATAGAGCCTTAAATAGAGTTGATCGGTCTTTTCGAAATCTATTGTAAAACTCTCCTCTACATTGTCGAGCACTTCAACCGGAATATTTACTTCCAAGACATCGTGCTCGCTATCCCTGGTGGTTTCCCTGCCCCCGCTGCTTATCGTAACTCCCCAATCAGGAATTTCATCGTTCAAAATAAGGGTCCAGGAAGTTTTTCCCGGGATAGTCCACATAGAGTACTTTCCGGCAGGAATTACCTTATTCATCAGGCTGATATCAGTTTTTGTTTCAAAAACTGTGGGCTCGTTAGCACCGGTTCGCCATACCTGATCGTAGGGGATCAATTCGCCAAAAATAACCCTCCCTTTTTTAAATGGGCTGCTATAATTAACGGTCAGATCAAAACCATTTTGGTTATAAGTTGAAGTTCTTTCCGGGCTGTGCTTTTTTGTCTGGTCCTTCAGATAAGGCATACCTACGAAAAAGAAAAGCAATAACAGGGCTGCGAGTATTCCAAGGATCCATTTTAATATTTTCATGATTAGAAGGCTTAGTATTAGGTTGGTCTAAGTTAGTAAATCAAATTCAAAAACGGCTTTGTTCAGGTAGGTTTCACCTGGATTGAGAATGCTCGATGGAAATGAATTTATATT
>JBDNAQ010000089.1:0-28710 GCA_039768345.1 Flavobacteriaceae bacterium | reverse complement strand
TGAAACCTACTTGAACTACAGCCCGATTTCGATCACCAGCCTTATTGGTAAAAAGGGGAAAGGACAATTGAGCATGAGGGAGGTACATTTAGAACAACAGACAGAATATGCCGTGGAAGATGCAGATATTACCTATCAGCTGGCCCAACATTTCAGGAAAGAGCTCAAGGAGGCTAATACAGCCAGGTTATTTAAGGATATCGAAATTCCATTATTGCAAGTCCTTGCCGACATGGAGCTGGAAGGTATTAATCTGGATACGGATTTTCTAAAAGGGCTTTCAACGGAACTCGAAAAAGATATCGATGGGTTACAAGTAAAAATCTATCAGCAGGCGGGTGAAGAATTCAATATTGCATCGCCAAAACAATTAGGGGAGATCCTCTTTGAAAAATTAAAACTGGTAGACAAACCAAAAAAAACCAGAACGGGCCAGTATTCTACTGCGGAAGATGTGCTTTCCTATCTGGCAAAAGATCATGAGATCATTCAAAATGTCCTTGAATACCGAGGTCTGGCGAAGCTCAAGAGTACTTATGTGGATGCATTACCCGAGCAGGTGGAACCCAGCACAGGAAGAGTGCATACTTATTATATGCAGGCTGTTGCCGCTACAGGGCGACTGAGCAGCAATAACCCAAACCTTCAGAATATTCCTATCCGTACAGAGAGAGGTCGGCAGATCCGTAAAGCCTTTATCCCACGAAATGAAGAATACAGCTTGCTCGCTGCTGATTACTCTCAGATCGAATTACGTATCATCGCCGCATTGAGTCAGGAAACCAATATGATCGAAGCCTTTAAAAATGGAGAAGATATCCATGCCTCTACAGCTTCTAAAGTTTTTGGAGTGCCGATTAAAGACGTAACCCGCGAACAAAGAGGCAATGCCAAGACGGTGAATTTCGGGATAATTTACGGGGTTTCTGCTTTTGGTTTAAGCAACCAGACAGATTTGTCGAGAACAGAAGCAAAAGAGCTGATCGAAACCTATTATAAGACCTATCCAAAGCTAAGGGAATACATCAGCGATCAGATTGATTTTGCCAGAGAGAATGGGTATGTACAGACTGTTATGGGGAGAAGGCGCTATCTAAAAGATATCAATGCCGGAAATGCAGTGGTAAGAGGGGCAGCAGAGCGCAATGCGGTTAACGCGCCAATCCAGGGAAGTGCTGCCGATATCATTAAAGTGGCTATGATCAATATACATCATAAATTATCTAACGAGACATATAAAACACGAATGTTACTGCAGGTGCACGATGAATTGGTTTTCGATGTTTACAAACCCGAATTGGCAGAGATACAAAAGGTCATTAAGTCAGAGATGGAAAATGCCTTTAAACTGGAGGTGCCCCTGGTGGTAGATATTGGTCTGGGGAATAATTGGCTGGAAGCCCATTAGAAGAAAACAAAAAACCCTCCATTTCAGGAGGGTTGTTACTTTTTTTATCGATAGGTTTTATCGTCGGGCAAAGACCAGTGTTCCGCCATCATCGAAATTCTCAACATCGAGATCCGTGGCATTGATTCGGATAGTATTTCCCATGATTTCTACAGATACATCTGTTTCTCCGGTTTCATCTATATAAGTAAGAATTTCTCCATCAAAAAGATATTCATCTACTTCGGTATCTTTTTCAGTAGGACAAGGTATATCGAGCCCACTTCCACCCGGATTGGCGTTTACTTCCAGGTAATTGCCTTTATTTTCCGATACAACGCTTCCGTCTTCGTTGAACGTATAGGTAAGGATATAGCAATCCAGGGCAGCCAGAAAATCGAGCAATTCCTTTGCAAATTCTTCATCGTCTGTAGCCGTAGTCTCATCGATTTCCAACCCGACCAGGTCCCATGTACCTACAATATCATTAGGATCAGAACCTTCATTTTCCTTATCAGAAGAACAGGAAACGACCAGCGTCATAGTAAGCAACAGTAATACAATGCGTTTCATCTCAAAGAGGGGGTTTTGTTTGTTATATGGAGGAAAACGTAAAAAAAACGTGCTTATTATGTTATTGTGCCTCAGATAATAAAAAATGTTTGAACCTGAGCATAGACCTGAAATACTCGATATCGATGCTATTTTGCTTATTAGTGCGTTGAAGGGCCAAGCCTGTCTCATAGGCCATTATTTGAGCGCGAATTCAGTATAATTATCAATTTGCGATTAAATTCCGAACAAATATATACTTGTAATTCAGCCGTTTCGCATGACCTTTTTTGAAGCATCCTAAGCAACTTGAAGTTTCTTTCAAATATTTTACGACATATGCAAAACAAGCATTTGTAATTCCACTTAATAATTGTACATTTGCAGCCCGTTTAGCGGGATTCAAGTGATTAATTGATAAAACAATAGCTTGTGGACACACTGAGTTACAAAACCGTTTCAGCAAATAGAAAAACTGTAAATAAACAGTGGCTGCTGATTGATGCCGAAGGGCAAACGCTGGGAAGACTCGCTTCTAAAGTGGCGATCTTACTGAGAGGTAAGCACAAACCTGATTTTACACCACATGTAGACTGTGGTGATAATGTAGTGGTGATCAATGCCGAGAAAATACACCTCAGCGGCAATAAGTGGGAAGCTAAAACCTACCAACGTTTTACCGGTTATCCGGGTGGGCAGCGGTCGAGAACTGCCAGTGAGATGTTGAGTAAAAATCCAACTAGCCTGGTTGAAAAGGCAGTCAAGGGTATGCTTCCAAAAAACAAACTGGGTGCCGAACTTTTCAGAAACCTACGGGTAAACGCCGGTACCGAGCACGGACAAGAAGCACAGAAACCGAAGGCTATAAATATAAATGACCTGAAATAATGGATGTTATTCATAAAATCGGAAGGAGAAAAACAGCAGTAGCCCGTATCTATTTATCTGCGGGAAAAGGAAATATTACCGTAAACAAAAAAGATTTTAAGGAATATTTCCCGACAGCTACCTTACAGTATAAAGTAAATCAGGCATTTGAACTGACCAGCACCAGTGGTCAGTACGACGCAAAGATAAATGTCTACGGCGGTGGAATCACCGGTCAGGCAGAAGCGGTAAGGCTAGCCTTATCCAGAGCGCTATGTGAAGTAGATGAAGAGAACAGGAGTCATTTAAAGCCAGAGGGATTACTGACCAGAGATCCCAGAATGGTGGAACGTAAGAAATATGGGCAGAAAAAAGCCCGTAAGAAGTTCCAGTTCTCTAAACGATAATTTGAGAAGGGATTGCACTTTGCAAATCCCAAAGTATAATCAGGTTCTTTGAAAATCCTTAATTAAGGATCATTACATATTCAGATAAGCAGTCAAATGGCTTCTTTCTGAATTGAAATTAGTTTAGCATCTAAATGTTCAAGGCTTCTGCGCAAGCGGTATACCACTTGGATATTGCTAATTCAAAAGAACGTAAACTAAGTTTAAAAATGGCAAAGAAAGTAGAAGTAAAAGACCTCCTGAGTGCAGGAGTACATTTTGGGCATTTGACCCGTAAATGGAATCCAAACATGGCTCCCTATATCTACATGGAGCGTAATGGGATCCACGTAATCAATCTTTATAAAACAGCAGCTAAAATTGAGGAGGCCAGTGCGGCCCTCAAGAAAATTGCGGCCTCTGGCAGAAAAATTCTGTTCGTCGCCACAAAAAAGCAGGCTAAGGATATCGTTTCCGATAAGGTTTCGAAAGTTAACATGCCTTATATCACAGAGCGCTGGCCTGGGGGTATGCTCACCAACTTTGTTACCATCCGTAAAGCTGTTAAGAAAATGGCGTCTATCGACAGGATGAAAAAAGATGGTACGTTCAACACATTATCAAAGAAGGAACGCTTACAAGTAGATCGACTAAGGGCTAAGCTCGAAAAGAACCTGGGATCAATTTCCGACATGACCCGTTTACCCGGAGCGATATTCGTGGTAGATATTATGCGAGAGAACATTGCGGTAAAGGAAGCTCAAAAACTGAAGATTCCGATATTTGCGATGGTTGATACCAATTCGGATCCCAGGGCGATAGATTTTGTAATCCCTTCGAACGACGATGCTTCAAAATCGATCGAAATTATCATGTCTAAGGTGACCGATGCGGTCGCGGAAGGTTTGGCCGAACGCAAATCTGAAAAACAGGCAGAAAAAGGTGGAGAAGATCCAGCCGAAAGTAAATCGGAAGAGGCACCTATAAAGGAAGAACCAAAACAGGAGGCAAAGACCGAAACCGTGGCAGAAGAAGCACCAAAATCTGAAGCCAAGGCCGAAAAAGAAGTCGTAGCAGCAGCTGTGGTGAAGGAAAAGGCTAAAACTGAAAAGGTTGTAGAAAAGACGGCTTCAGATGAGCCCGATAATCTAACCAAGATCGAAGGCATCGGTCCGAAAGCGGCTGAGGCCCTTGTTGTTGCCGGAGTGGATACCTATGAAAAATTGTCCAAGACTAAGGCTGAAAATATAAAGGAGATCCTTACTGAAGCCAGCAGCAGAATGGCACATCTAGATCCTACCTCCTGGCCGAAACAAGCTAAGATGGCTGCGGATGGTAAATGGGACGCTTTAAAAGAATGGCAGGATAAAGCCAAAGCAGGAGTAGAACAATAATTCAGAATTTGAACATTAAAAACAAAAGTGAAATGGTAAAAGTAACCGCTGCAGAAGTGAATAAACTGAGAAAGACTACCGGTGCTGGTATGATGGATTGTAAGAATGCACTGGTAGAAGCAGAAGGTGATTTTGAAAAAGCAATTGAGATCTTGAGAAAAAAAGGTCAGAAAGTTGCTGCAAAAAGGGCAGACAGGGAGTCCTCTGAAGGCGCTGCCATTGCCCAGGTAAATACGGATCGCACCAACGGTGTTATAATTTCGCTTAATTGCGAGACAGACTTCGTAGCAAAAAACGAAAGTTTTATTTCTCTGGCCAAGGAATTCGCATCCATGGCATTGAACTATGAAAGCAAAGATGAATTTCTTAATGCAAACTACAACGGGATTACAGTTCAGGAAAAACTCACTGAACAAACCGGTGTTATCGGAGAGAAAATCGAGATTGGAGGATTTAAAAGACTCTCTGCGCCTTTTGTAGGTTCGTATATTCACGCTGGCAATAAAATTGCTACCTTGGTTGGACTGTCTGCTGCTGTAGACGGCGCTGATGAAGCTGCCAAAGATGTAGCTATGCAGGCTGCCGCGATGAATCCTATCGCGTTGAATAAGGAGGAGGTTGAGGCATCTGTGATCGAGAAGGAAATCGAGATTGCAAAAGATCAGCTAAGGCAGGAAGGGAAACCCGAAGCTATGCTCGACAATATTGCCAAAGGTAAACTCAACCGCTTCTTTAAAGATAATACCCTGGTGAATCAGGCATTTATTAAAGACAGCAAGCAAACGGTTGAGCAGTATGTAAAATCTGTGGACAACAGTCTGGAGGTAACCGGGTTTCAGCGTGTAGCACTCGGTTAATCATCAACCTTATATTATACTAAACAAAAAACCGCATTTTGATGAATGCGGTTTTTTTATTTCCTTACTAGCCCCTGAGCCAGGCTTCTCTTAATTGTAATTGCTCATCAGAATTGTTTTCAAGGGGAACTAAAGATCTGATCTTAACCAGTGGCTGGCCTACAGGTCCCTTACACTGAATCTTTTCTTCTCCGCGCAATACTTCGATATGGATCTCCTTATCGGGGTTCCATCCGAAGCTCTGTCCGATGATCGGACGGATGGATTCCAGATCGATAGCCGAGCCGTCAATACTGAGAAGGGTATCGCCGCCCTGAATGCCCAGGGATGTGAAAAAAGAACTCAATTCGATCCCCCGGCGCACAAAAATGCTGTTATCGGAAGGATCTACATCGATATAGGGTATTTCATCTTTAAAAAAATATCCGCTCTCTTCCTCCGCCATTGCAGTAGAGAGGCCAACCTTATTAAAAAAGGCCTCATAATCTATCGGTTTGTCGCCCTGAACATGAACCTGGAAAAAATCACCAATTTCCGGGGAGGTCATAGTAGTTATCTCATCGATAAGTGCCTGGTCTTCAAAAGGTGTTTTTTCATCATACTTAACTGAAAGTTCCTTCATCAGCCATAAAATTCCTTTTTCCCCATCACTCCACTCACGAAGCAAGATATCGACACACATATTGATCAATGCTCCTTTTTCATAAACATTGGCATAGTTATCCTTATAAGGATCCTCATAGATATTCTTACTCATCCTTGTAAAAGACATCGCATCATCATATATACCCGAGTTATCGATCTTCCCAATTATGCGGTTGTAAAAGTCGCGCTCGTCTATAAGCCCTTGCTGGATCTGGAAGAGATTTGCGAAGTATTCTGTTGTGCCTTCATACATCCACAGATGTTCAGACATTTTTGGTTCGTTGTACTCAAAATAGTGTATCTCCCTGGAATGAACGTTTAGGGGGGTTACGATATGGAAAAACTCATGGGATACCACATCTACCATAAGCTGTTCCAGTCCTTTCATGGGCATTTGCTCGGGAAAGACTACCACCGTTGAAGTATGATGCTCCAAAGCCCCAAACCCCATGGCATCGTCCTGGTCCATGGTAGAAAGGTAGAGTAGAATATTATATTCCCTGGTACTGTCAGTATCGCCTAAAAATGCTTTTTGCGCCCGCATCATCTCCTCCATTTTAGGTTTGAAATCAGAAGCCTTGTAAACATTATTAGGAGAATAGACCCCTATTGTGATTTCAATATCATTAATAGTGAATGAAGCATTATTGGGCCTGGAATACATGATCGGGTTATCGATCACTTCAAAATAACGTTGTGCCAAAAACTTTTCTGAGTTTTCACCTTCTGACGGAGGTGCTTTCTTAAGCGATGTAGTGGCTGTCATGCCAGACGGAACGACGATATCAATCTCATATGGTACTTCCTTAAGTCCTTCGAAGTATCCAACAAAACCATGTAAATTCAGCATATAGTTCTCACCAGCTTTGATATTGGTACCCGCCGGTGAAAAAACGGTTTCCGAAGAGGAACTTTCCTGATCAAAGGTATCGTTGACATAATAGCTGATCTTATCCAGGTCACGGGCTGTTGAAACAGACCATGTGTTTTCGTCTGCCTTGGTCACTGTTAGTTCTGCTCCATCATAATTAAATGCTTTGAAGCCCTCTATATATTGGCCATAATTGTCCAGGCTATACGTTCCTGGAACCGTTTTTGGTATATAAAAATTAATCGATTCGGTAGTGAAGGCCCCAGGATCTAGGGTAACTAAAACTCGGTCCTGGTCGATCTTAACGAGGTCTATGTGGGTGAGCACTTTACTTTCCTCAGCCTTTACCAGCGTTTGAGCAGACTTGCACCCAATCAGCATGGTGCAGATCACAAATACTAATACATAAGTTCGCATTCTATAAAACTATTGATTGAAATTCCCACAAGATTATTAAAATTAATTATCAATCGTATCAAGATTATTAAATAATTGGCTTTTGAAACCTCCATGTCCCGGCATATCCCTAAATTATTTTGATTATTTTTGTTAACAGTAAACACAACCTCTATATGCCATATAAAAGAATACTTTTAAAATTAAGCGGCGAAGCCTTAATGGGTGAACGTCAGTACGGGATTGACCCTAAAAGACTGGCAACCTACGCAGAAGAAATCAAAGAGGTCGTGGAAAAAGGTGTGGAGGTTGCTATAGTGATCGGTGGCGGTAATATTTACAGAGGTATTTCAGGAGCCAGCAACGGAATGGACAGAGTTCAGGGAGATCATATGGGGATGTTGGCCACGGTAATAAATGGTCTTGCCCTCCAAAGTGCGCTCGAAGATAGTGGCGTGCAAACCCGTTTACAGTCAGCGATAAAAATCAATGAAGTGGCTGAACCTTTCATCAGAAGAAGAGCGATTCGTCACCTGGAAAAAGGCAGGGTTGTAATTTTTGGTGGAGGAACCGGTAATCCATATTTTACCACAGACTCGGCCGCCGTACTGAGGGCCATTGAAATTGAAGCCGATGTCATCCTGAAAGGAACCCGGGTAGACGGAATATATTCAAGTGATCCCGAAAAGGATAAGTCTGCCACCAAATACGACACTATAAGTTTTAAAGATGTGCTCACCAGAGGTCTTAAGGTCATGGATACCACAGCGTTTACACTAAGTCAGGAAAATGAACTGCCAATAGTGGTTTTCGATATGAACAAAAAGGGTAACCTGCTGAGAATTGTTTCCGGTGAAAATATAGGCACGGTAGTTGATTTGTAAATACGTCCAGGCAAGGTTTCATCAATAATACCATTGAAATGAACGAAGAGGTAACATTTATTTTAGATTCGACAAAAGAGAGCATGGATGCTGCCATTTTGCATCTGCAGAAAGAGTTTGTTAAAATCAGGGCCGGAAAGGCTAATCCTTCTATGCTTTCTACGGTAATGGTGGAGTATTATGGCTCCCAAACCCCACTTTCTCAAGTCTCGAATATCAATACGCCCGACGGCCGAACTATATCCGTTCAGCCATGGGAAAAAAGTCTGTTACAGGAAATAGAAACCGCTATAATGCATGCCAATCTCGGTTTCAATCCCATGAACAATGGTGAAATGATCATCATAAACGTTCCTCCACTAACAGAAGAGCGCAGGATTCAGTTGGTAAAACAGGCTAAAGCTGAGGCAGAAGATGCCAAGGTTAGCATCCGCAGTGCCAGACAGGAGGCCAATAAGGAGGTAAAGAATCTCAATATTTCGGAGGATCTCGAGAAGAATGCGGAGATCGATATCCAGGAAATAACCGATGAATACACGGAGAGAGTTGAAAGTTTACTACATAGTAAAGAAGCTGAGATCATGAAAGTGTAAGCCTTCAATCGAGCAGTTTTACACCCGAACCCTAATATTTTCCAGAAGAAATCATATCATATTCCCCTTTAACGGGATAATTGCTTCTAATCCAATTTACCCAGGAAATACAGGCCGATCAATGCGGCGACAAGTGCGATCGTACAGATAATGATAATCAATCGATACGCGATCCTGGCCCGTTTAGCAAATCGTTTGTGTTGGCTCATATTTTTTCTCTTCTTAACCAGCTCTTAAGCCGAAGGTATAAAAAACCACTTATTTACTCTTGAGAATGATGGCCCGAATCAATTTCCTTCCAACACATTAGAAGAGGTGTTCTTAGGAACACTGCCTCGCATTTTCTACCTTTGCCCCCAACAAAAAAAGGAGCATGGTTTCCAAGCTTGCAACAGACTTCTGGGCCACAACTGCGAGGATTATACTGAGGAACAGAATTCTAATTCTCACAGGTATAGTCCTGGTGACAATATTTCTGGCACTTCAATGGGAAAATATGCGCTTCACACGCTCAGAGGCCAACCTGCTTCCAGACGACCATCCATTTAATCAACAGTACAATGAGTTTCTGGATATATTTGGCGAGGAAGGTAATGCCTTGGTTATAGGGATACGAGACAGTGCACTCTTTACTCCCGAGAATTTCAACCGCTGGAACAGGCTCAGCAAACAATTGGATGCCTTCCCCGAAGTTTCTTTTGTTATTTCTACCGATAATTTGAAGGAACTGGTAAAAGACAATGAAGGACAAAGATTTGAACTAAAGCCCTGGATAGCTGAAGAAGTCCAATCGGAGAAAGAATTGGACAGTCTCACCAATTATCTTTTCAACAATCTGCCTTTCTATGAAAACTTGCTCTTCAATAAAGAGACGGGTACTATCCGCACCGTTGTTTACCTCGATCAGGACATCGTAAACACCAATGTCAGGAAAGATTTTATTCTCAATGATCTTATTAATCTGATCGAAAAATTTGAAGAAGATACCGGACTGGATGTCAGGGTCTCAGGTATGCCTTATATCAGGACCCTTAATGCCCAGTACATCATTGATGAGATCGGTGTTTTTATCGGTGCGGCATTACTGATTACTTCATTGATATTTTTCTTCTTTTTCAGAAGTTTCAGGGCAACAATTATATCGATATGCGTCGTGATCATAGGGGTAATGTGGGCCTTTGGGGTACTTGGTTTACTTCAATATGAAATTACAGTTCTCACTGCCCTAATCCCTCCTCTCATAATCGTTATCGGGATACCTAATTGTATCTTTTTGATCAATAAATATCAGCAGGAGGTAAAAAAACACGGTAATCAGGCGCTGTCTTTACAAAGGGTGATCACCAAAATTGGGAATGCTACCCTGATGACCAATGTTACCACCGCTTCGGGTTTTGCGACATTCATTATTACCGATAGTAAATTGCTTACCGAATTCGGTATTGTGGCATCGATAAATATCATCGGGATATTTATTCTTTCACTTCTGATTATCCCCATTGTGTACAGCTTCATGTCGCTACCCAAAACCAAACACCTCAAGCATCTGAATAAAAGATGGATCGATGCCTTTGTCAATTGGATGGAACGCATTGTACGAGACAAGAGAATATCGGTCTACGTTGTATCGTTGGTGTTGTTGGTGATCAGCATCATCGGTATTTACCAGATCGATATCTCAGGAAGCCCGATCGAAGACATGCCTAAAAGCGCCCCATTTTTCGATGATATCCGCTTCTTTGAGGAAGAATTCAAAGGGATCATGCCCGTGGAGATCGTGGTTGATGCCACTAGAAAGAAAGGGATACTGAAGCCGGCTACCATCAGAAGGATGAACGAAATCGGAGAACTTGTCGACAACACACCCGAACTATCCAAACCCATTTCGGTCGTAAATCTGGTAAAATACTCCAAACAGGCATTTTACAACGGTATTCCTAAATACTATCAACTTCCAACCTCACAGGAAAATACCTTTATTATGGACGTGGTCCGCAACTCCGAAGGAAATGAGGGTCTTTTAGAAAATTTTGTAGACAGCACCGGGCAGGTGGCTCGGATCACAACATATATACGCGATGTAAAAACCGAACGCATGGAGGAAATTGAGGCTGAACTGCTCGCAGCGATTGATAAAACCTTCCCAGCAGAGCGTTACAGGGTATATCTTACCGGCAAGGCTCTTTTGTTCCTTAAAGGTACCAAATACCTTGTTAAAAATCTGATTTTATCATTATCCCTGGCCATCGCACTTATCGCTTTGTTTATGGCCTATTTGTTCCGATCCTTTCGGATGATTATAATCTCCCTGATTCCAAATTTATTGCCATTGGTGATCACCGCGGGCGTAATGGGGTTTGTGGGTGTTCCTATCAAGCCCTCAACAATACTGGTATTCAGCATCGCTTTTGGGATTTCTGTAGATGATACAATTCATTTCCTAGCTAAATACCGCCAGGAGTTGATCGCAAATCAATGGAGAATCCAGAAGTCTGTTTATGCTGCACTAAGAGAAACGGGTGTGAGCATGTTTTATACTTCCATTGTACTCTTTTTCGGATTCTCTGTTTTTATCATCTCGAGTTTCGGCGGTACTGTTGCACTGGGAGCATTGGTGTCGGCCACCTTGCTTTTTGCGATGCTAGCCAACCTGGTCCTTCTTCCATCGCTGCTACTGTCACTTGAACGCAGTATAGCCAACAAAGAGGTATTTAAAGAACCTCAAATTGATATTCTACCCAAGGAAGAGATCCCGAATAGTGGCGAAGAGCAGTAAATCTGCGAAGGCAGATACCCAATTCCTGAGAATCCCTGCCCATAGTTCTGTCCTTTGAATTATCTTTGCGGTTCAAAATCAGTAGGGCATGTCTATGAAAACTTTTAGTGTTAAGGAGTTGCTTTCCACTGCTGCCACAGGACAAGAGGTGACCGTGAACGGTTGGGTAAAGACTTTTAGAAGTAATCGTTTTATCGCACTGAACGACGGTTCAACTTTGAGGAATATTCAGTGTGTGGTCGATTTTGAAAAATTAGAAGAAGATATTCTGAAGCAGATCAATACCGGGGCCGCATTATGGATTAAGGGTGCTTTGGTGGAGAGTCAGGGTCGTGGACAATCGGTTGAAATTCAGGTAAGCGATATTCGTGTTCATGGGGGAGCAAATCCTGAAACCTATCCTATTCAGCCGAAAAAGCATTCGATGGAGTTTCTCAGGGAACAGGCACATCTCAGGGTACGTACCAATACTTTTGCGGCAGTAATGCGCTTGAGGTCGGCATTAGCTTTTGCTGTCCATCATTATTTTCAGATCAATGGTTTTTATTATATGCACCCCCCTATCATCACAGGTTCGGATGCAGAAGGCGCTGGCGAGATGTTCAGAGTAACCACTCTTGATCCGAAATCGCCACCCCAAACCACGGAGGGTGAGGTGGATTACAGCCAGGATTTTTTTGGAAAGGAAACCAACCTTACTGTTTCGGGCCAATTGGAAGCAGAGGCCTACGCTATGGGCCTGGGCAAAGTATATACCTTTGGCCCTACCTTTAGGGCTGAGAATTCTAATACCTCCCGGCACCTGGCAGAATTCTGGATGATAGAACCGGAAATGGCATTTTACGACCTCACCGACAATATGGATCTCGCTGAGGATTTTATCAAGCAAATTATCGGATATGTTCTTACCCATTGTCAGGAAGATCTTCAATTTCTGCAAAAGAGGCTCGAGGACGAGGAGAAATCTAAGCCCCAACACCAACGGAGCCCGATGCCATTGATCGAAAAATTAGAATTTGTCAGCCAGAATGAGTTTAAAAGGGTTACCTATACCGAGGCTGTAGACATTCTGAAAAATAGCAAACCAAACAAGAAAAAGAAATTTCAGTTCCCTATTGATCAATGGGGCGTTGATCTGCAAAGTGAGCATGAACGCTTTCTGGTGGAGAAACATTTTAATTGTCCTGTAATACTCTATGATTACCCGGCCAAGATAAAGGCTTTTTATATGCGGCTGAACGAAGATGGGAAGACGGTAAGGGCCATGGACATTCTATTTCCGGGTATTGGTGAAATTGTAGGCGGATCTCAGAGGGAGGAACGACTCGAGGTCTTACAGGAAAAAATTAAGGCTCTGGATATCGATGAAAAGGAACTTTGGTGGTACCTTGATTTGAGGAGATATGGAACAGCCGAACACAGCGGCTTTGGTTTGGGATTTGAGCGCATGGTGCAATTTGTAACAGGTATGGGAAATATCAGGGATGTAATCCCGTTCCCCAGAACCCCCCAAAACGCAGAATTTTGAACAGAATTCTTTAATTTTATATGAAAGCCCGAAGAGCAGCCCTATGCTAAAACAACACTTACAGTTTAAGTTATCTCAGAAGCTTTCTCCTCAGCAAATTCAGTTAATGAAGTTGATTCAATTGCCTACCCAGGCATTTGAACAACGTTTAAAACAGGAGCTCGAGGAAAACCCTGCACTGGAGAGTGGTAAGGAAGAGAGCAGCGGGCTGGAAGATGATTTTGGAGATTCCGTGAATGATGAAGCGGAATCCGATACTATCAACACAGACGACATTAATATAGATGAATATCTGAGTGATGATGAAGTTCCGGACTACAGGACTCGAACCAGTAATTACAGCGCAGATGACGAAGAGAAAAATATTCCCTACGCGGCAGGTGTTTCCTTTAATCAATTTCTGATCAATCAACTGAACACTGTTTATCTTACGGATGAAGAGTGGACTGTGGCAGAATTTCTGGTAGGCAGCGTGGATGAAAGCGGCTATATACGCAGACCCATCTCCGATATTATGGATGATCTGGCCTTTACCCAGAATGTTTTTGTAGATGAGGCCACCATTGAGAGAGTCCTTAAGATCGTCCAGGATATGGATCCCCCCGGTGTGGGAGCAAGATCCCTGGAGGAATGCCTGATCATACAGCTCAATCGTAAAGAGCCAAACGAAGATATCCTGCTGGCTATCGATATCCTGGCAAAATCATTTGAACAATTTTCCAAAAAACACTACGACAAGCTTCTTCAAAGACACAACATAGATGAAAGTCGACTGAAAAATGCTATTGCAGAAATAGAGAAGCTAAATCCTAAACCGGGAGGCTCGTATTCGGGTAACAGCAAGACTGTGGAGCATATTGTCCCGGATTTTGCTATTCGCATTGTGGAAGGTGAATTGGAACTCACTCTCAACGGCAGAAATGCCCCCGAATTACATGTGTCAAAGGAGTATCAAAATATGCTAGCGGGTTATAAAAGTGCAAAGGATCGTTCCAAATCCCAGAAAGATGCCGTGCTCTTTATCAAACAAAAATTAGATGCAGCCAAGTGGTTTATCGATGCGATCAGACAAAGGCAACAAACATTATTTATCACCATGAATGCTATCATGGCGTATCAAAACGAATACTTTCTTAGCGGGGACGAACGTAAATTGAGACCCATGATCTTGAAAGATATTGCCGACACCATTGATATGGATGTATCTACTGTTTCGAGAGTTGCAAACAGCAAATATGTGGACACACCATACGGCACTAAACTGATCAAGGAGTTCTTTTCTGAGTCCATGAAGAATACAGAAGGAGAAGATGTTTCCACGAGAGAGATCAAAAAAATACTGGAAACGGTTATCAGGGACGAAGACAAAAAGAAACCTCTTACCGATGATAAACTGGCCGGTATATTAAAAGAAAAAGGTTACCCGATAGCGCGCAGAACCGTCGCAAAATATCGAGAACAATTGGGAATTTCGGTGGCCCGCTTACGAAAAAAGATATAATGCGGCAGCTCTTTCTGCTCATATCCTATATTTTCCATCCGCTTTTTGTGCCCATGGCTGGCACCATAGCCTATTTTTTGGTGACACCGAAATATACCCCGCTTGAATTACAAAGTGGCAATATTTTACCGGTCTTTATACTTACAATTATCATTCCCATAATCAGCTTTTTTATATTGAGAAACCTGGGCGTGGTCAACTCGGTATTTCTCCGGACCCAAAAGGAAAGGATCTTTCCACTGATCATATGTATTGCGCTCCTGCTGATGATCCTAATTAAGGTCATTCCTAACAATTACACCGCTGAGCTATATTATTTCTTTGTAGGCTTAGTAGCAGCCATGGCTTCCAGTCTGTTGCTTCTCTTTCTCAATTTCAAAAACAGCCTTCACATGGTGGGGATGGGTAGTTTTTTAATGTACCTGATCACCCTCAGCATCCATTTTGAATTGAATATAATTCTGGCGATAAGCTTATTCACGGTTTGTACGGGCCTGGTTGCTACTGCCCGACTATACCTGTATGAGCACAGTAAAGCCGAAGTGCTTATCGGCCTTTTAATCGGTCTGGGTTCCCAACTCCTCACCGTGAAATTTTGGCTGTAATAACCATATTTCAGCTTTAGTAATCGAACTCAATAGTAGCAGTGTTCTTCTAAAGAATGTAGAAAATAATTCCGATATGCAAGGGCACAAAACCTAGGCGACTCCCATCGATGGTTTGGACATCATCATTGAAAAGGTCTTGCAAGGCATAGTATGCGTGAAGATTGAAAGTATTGTAACCCAGGCTAAGGATCAGCCCGTATTGGAATTGGCGGACATCGCCATTGGTAAAACTTGTTGTAATAGTGTCTGAGACAAATCGTGACCGACTTGCAAATATATAGCTGAATTTAACTCCGGTGTAGATCCTCCAGAACTTATGACTGATGGGATTTGAAGTTCTCCAACGAAATTCCAGCGGGACCTCCAGTCCATGGGTCTCAATTTTACTCCTTTTAAAAGAAGTATCCCTCCCAATAATGGAGTATTCAATTCCGTCGGGAGTTTCGGTAGCCAGTAAGTTTGTATAATACGAATTGATACCGTATCCCACACCCAGGCCGAACCCCAGGTTCCTGTCTTCGTTAAGCGGTATATCTTTGATAAACCCTCCGAACAAACCGTAGGAAAGACTCCGCATACTGATCCCCTGTGGTCTGTTCAGCAATATGTTATAGCTAACTCCCAGATAAAACTGATCCTCCAGGTATTTTTGATCTGCCATGGCAGAAGAAGTATCTTCCTGGGCGTATAACGCCAACACAGACAGGAAGCATAACATGGCCCAAATAAATCTCACAATGATAAAGGTAAACTTTTCAACGATCTTTTTCGAATGAAAAAAGCGCCTTAATTATAAATCAAAGCGCCTTCTCAAACGTACTGTCCTTCTGGGCAGTTCGTTATTTATTGTAGATTCCTAAAGGCATCACCTTCATAGGTAGTGTAATTCACCTTAAGAGCGTTCACCTTTCTCAATTCTTGTTTAATGTCAGCAATAAGACCCATATTTGCACCTTTATCGACCTTCAGGGCCGTGGTAAGTACGTTTTGAAGTTCTTGTGGCTTCTTGGCCCGTTCCTGGAGAATAAAATCTCCAACTTCAGAAACACTTGCGAATTTATCGTTTAACTGGATCTTCGATTCCGTACCAAAGACCTTCTGATATTCGCGGGTCGGCTTTCCAACATAGATATACAAAACCCTGTCCTTTTTCTCGAGTTTTTTTACTTCGCTGGCATTTGGCAGCGTATTCTCGACCATCAGAGAACTATCCTTCATAGTCGTTACAGTCATAAAGAAGAACAGGAGCATAAATACAATATCGGGCAATGATGCTGTTGATACTGCAGGCAGGTCACCGTCTTTTTTCTTGTTAAACTTTGCCATAATAATATTCTTCTGATGATTATTTAGAGGTTGAAGTTTCTGCTTCCGACAGTTTTTGAGGATACAGTCCCTGTACTCTTTTAACCTTTTCTTCAAGGTCATCTCTTAACCTTGATGGTGTCTCAGGGTTCAGGAATTCGGCCTCCATCTCGGTAAAATCCCTTCCGTACAACCTCTGGGCCTCTCTGTTACGCAGATCGTTATAAGCCCCTACCAGTTCATTTTGAACCGTAATATAGGTGCCATACTTGGTCTCCCGGTCATTTTTAAGGGAAATAATAGCCTTGCTTGGGTTGTCTGAAGAACTTGCATCTCTTCTGCCCTTGCAGTAACTACAGCTACCGTCTCCTCCATTATCCAGGAATTGAACCGCTTTTGCTCTAAGGTTTTTAAGATTAATCAATTCCTCTTCCACCAGCAACTGACCATTCTTATTAATATTTACCGTGAAAATATTCTTTTGTTTTATAATAACATCAATATCTTCCGGCGGTTCCAGCGGAGGTAGCATCCTGTCGAGCCCTGCATCTGTTTCAATGGTGGTCGTCACCAGGAAAAAGATCAGCAACAAAAATGCTATATCTGCCATCGATCCGGCGTTCACTTCGGGTGGTCCTCCTCTTCTAGGCATATCCTTTTAATTTATTGTTATTTACTTATCACTTTCTTCAAACCTCCCCAAGCCATCAAACCTACTGCGATGACTACGAGAAAGAAAAATAAATTTAAGCCTGTACCAATTCTTTTTACAGTGCTTTCGGTTGTGGCTACCCCGCGGTTGGCCATTTCCTCTATATTGATGTCCGTTCCGGATGATGTGGCATAAGCGATCAACACCACTACCAGAAAACCTGCGACTACCATTAAGGTCTTCTTAAGTTTTTTTGGATGGGCGATGAGATTAGCTATGGTAAATAACAAACTGGACGCCACTGCAACGAAGAGAAGAAGATAAGTAATCATAAACATGATATTCATCGCACCGCTTTGAGCAGCTTCACCAACCGGAACATCTCTGCCGGGTAGTTGATACCATAAAATTGCCGAGATTACGCCAATTACCGCTAGTACTATTTTGACTATTTTGTTCATAGAGCTATCGTTTAGGTATCCGTATTATTTCTTGTGGTCTACAAGCATGTCTATCAATGAGATCGAAGAATCTTCCATGTCATTGACAATTTGATCAATCTTCGCAACGATATAGTTGTAAAAGATCTGAAGAATGATCGCCGTAATCAAACCGAATACCGTGGTCAATAACGCCACCTGGATATCACCTGCAATCAATGATGCACTCAGGTTACCCACAGCACTAATTTTCTGGAAGGCTTGAATCATACCAATTACCGTACCCATGAATCCAAGCATCGGTGCGATGGCGATAAAGAGCGACAACCAGGAAACGTTCTTTTCTAATTGTCCCATTTGCACACCTCCGTAAGCCACAACGGCTTTCTCCGCAGACTCAACGCTTTCACCAGCACGATCCAGACCCTGGTAATATATAGAAGCAACCGGGCCTCTGGTATTTCTACATACCTCTTTAGCGGCCTCAACACCTCCAGATGCCAGTGCATCTTCTACTTGCTGCTTAAGCTTACTTGTATTGGTGCTTGCCATATTAAGATAAATGATTCTTTCTATGGCCACTGCAAGGCCTAATATCAAACACAAAAGAACTATACCCATAAAGCCTGCGCCACCTTGGATAAATTGCTCCTTTAAAACTTGAGTAAATCCTTTACTCGTCTCTGCGGCAGCTTCATCCTGTAGCATTACAGCAGCCGCTGCAACTGTGGAAGATAAATTTGAAGCTACTGCTTTTGCGCTTACCGTATTCGTACTGAGTACAAATAGCCCAGCCATGGCCAGGATTGAGAATAATCTTTTCATTTCTTTCAAACTTAAATTTAGTTAGTTAATAGGGTTAAAGATAAAAAAAAAATACAATTAAAAAATTAAATCTTCAAGCCTATAGATCAAGGGCAAAAGACCGCTTTTACCATGGCTCAGGCGATTTAACCAATTTACAGGAAATGATGCTTTTCGAGAGTAGATTTCTGCCTTTCCGATAATCCGGCAGGCATGACTAATAAGCTGTTCAGTCAAAGAGCATCGATTTCAAATTGAAGCAGAGAGGAAGGGATTCGAACCCTCGATACACTTTTGGTGTATACACACTTTCCAGGCGTGCGCCTTCGACCACTCGGCCACCTCTCTAGTTCCTGATATCAGGGGGTCCAAGAAACAAAAAAATTCTTGTTTACAGAAATTTTACCCTTTAATTTTTAGGACATTTCACCACGGATGGAAGTTTCAAAAACCGTTTTAAAAGAGGTCGGTGAAATCTCGCGTCCTAAAAGATACATCAGCTTGGTTATAGCCCCTTCGGTGGTGATATCCGAACCGTTTATAATTTGCAATCTCCTCAGCGACGCACTGGTTTCATATCTGCCCATATTTACTCCCCCACCAGAGCACTGCGTAACATTGACTATATGTAATCCTCTTTTTTTGGCATTGCTTAGTTCATCGATAAACCATTGGTCTGTTGGGGCATTACCTGCTCCATAGGTTTCCAGGATCACTGCCTTTAAATCTGGTATACGAAGGATTCCCTTCAGCAATTGCTCATTAAAACCGGGAAATAGTTTAAATATGGCTACGCGATCATCGAGTTTTTTATGGACCGTGAAGTTTCTTTTTCTTGCGGGCTCCCAAAGATCTTCTTCATTTACTTTAATATGAACCCCAGATTCGGCAAGAGGAGGATAATTCGGAGACATGAAAGCCTCAAAATGTTCTGCGTTGACTTTGGTAGTCCTGTTTGCCCGGTATAATTTATATTCAAAATATAAACACACTTCGCGTATAAGTGGTCTGTTACGCTTTTGCATTCCGGCTATATGAATAGACGTGATAAGGTTTTCTTTTGCATCGGTACGCAAGTCACCGATTGGCAATTGTGATCCGGTAAAAATCACCGGCTTACCAAGGTTCTCCAACATATAACTCAGAGCAGATGAAGTATAACTCATCGTATCACTTCCGTGCAGCACGACAAAGCCGTCGTATTCCTCGTAGTATTTCTCAATGATCTCCGCAATTTGGATCCAATGTGTGGGATTCATATTAGATGAATCGAGGGGGCGCTTAAAGGAAACACTGTGTATAGTGCAATCTAATTGACTGAGTTCGGGGATCTGCTCCACGAGCTTGTTAAAATTGAACGGCTTTAACGCCCCGGTCTGGTATTCCATAACCATCCCGATTGTTCCTCCTGTATAGATCAGTAAAATACGGGTTGTCTTGCTCATATCATTCTAGATTCCAAAAACTTCCTTTGAGTTTTCGGTAGTTATCCTGGCGATTTCTTCCGGGTTTGTTTGGTAAATATCACATAATTTATCTACTACCAGTTTCAGATAGGCACTCTCGTTACGCTTGCCGCGATACGGCACCGGGGCCAGGTAAGGAGCATCGGTTTCCAGCACAAGATGGCGCAGATCTATTTGATTGAGAAAGGTATCGATCTTACCGTTTTTGAAAGTAACCACACCGCCAATACCCAGTTTCATATTATGGGCTATTGCCGTTTGTGCCTGCTCCAGCGTTCCGGTAAAGCAATGGAATATTCCACGTAATGAATCTGTTGCCACTTCATCTAATACCTCAATAATTTCATCAAAGGAATCCCGACAATGGATCACTATTGGCAGGTTGTTTTTTTGGGCTAGTTGAATCTGATAGGCGAAGGCCTTGCGTTGCTGCTCGAAAAACGTGCGGTCCCAATAAAGGTCTATACCAATCTCACCGACAGCATAAAACTTATGAGACCCCAGCATGGCTTCCACATGTTCTAATTCCTTTTGAAAATCTTTCCTGACACTCGTTGGATGGAGTCCCATCATCAAAAACACCTGTGAGGAAAAGCGTTGCTCCAGTGCTAACATGGCGTCGGTATATGACGAGTCAATGGCGGGCACAAAAAACCTTGTAATACCGGCATTTATGGCATTTTGAATAACCTGATCTCTGTCTTCATCAAAGGCCTCCACGTAAAGATGGGTATGTGTATCGGTAAGCATCATAGAACAAAAATAGGATTATCTTTGCCAAAAAGGATCATACTTGGCACGACTAAAAAAAATATTGAGAAAGAAAAACTATATCGCGATACCGCTCATTCATACCGAAACAAATCATTTGGAGGTAACGGCAAAAATCAATGGTAAGAGAGGACGTTTTATTCTCGACACTGGTGCTTCCAACACCTGTGTTGGAATGGATAAAGCAGATCAGTTCGGGCTCATCTCGCAGGCTTCGGAGATTAAGGCCGCTGGGGCCGGTGCCAGGGAAATGGATACTTTGGTGTCCGATACCAATAAAATAGAGATCGGTAAATGGAAGTACAAAAAACAGAAAATCGTACTCTTCGACCTTATTCATGTGAACGAAGCACTGATCGATCACCAGGCTTTGCCCGTAGACGGGATTATCGGTGCCGACATCCTGAAAAAAACCAAAGCCATTATCGATTACGATAGTAGCCGTTTATACCTCAAAAAGAAATAGGTGCATTAAAGTTCCAGAGCCTTATTAAGATTTCCATCCATCAGTAGTTCTACCGGATCCTCCAAGGCTTCCTTAACAGCAACCAGAAAGCCAACGGACTCCTTTCCATCTATTACACGATGGTCGTAAGACAAGGCGACATACATTATCGGAGCGATAACAATCTCACCATCCCTTACAATAGGCCGCTCTAATATATTGTGCATTCCGAGAATACCACTCTGAGGTGGATTGATAATCGGGGTCGACAGCATGGAACCGAAGACGCCTCCATTAGAGATGGTAAACGTCCCTCCCGTCATCTCATCGACCGTGATTTGTCCGTCTCGCGCTCTGATTGCCAGACGCTTCACCTCGGATTCAATCCCTCTGAAACTCAAATTTTCGGCGTTGCGGATCACAGGTACCATAAGGCCTTTCGGACCCGAGACGGCAATACTTATATCACAGAAGTCATAAGTAATCATTTCTTTCCCATCGATCATGGAGTTCACCGCAGGGTACATCTCAAGAGCACGGATCACAGCCTTGGTAAAGAACGACATGAATCCAAGACTCACATCGTGTTTTTCTTTGAACTTTTCTTTGTACTGCCTGCGCAATTCAAAAATTGGGCTCATGTCGACCTCATTAAAGGTGGTCAGCATAGCAGTCTCATTTTTGGCAGCGACCAGTCTTTCTGCTACTTTACGTCTGAGCATAGAAAGTTTAGTCCTCGATTCACCACGGCTACCTCCTTTAGGGCTACCCATGGAAGGTACAGCTTTCATGGCATCTTCCTTGGTGATCCGGCCATTCTTACCTGTTCCCGCAACCATAGAAGCATCGATCCCTTTCTCATCCAATATTTTTCGTGCAGCAGGTGAAGGACTGCCACTGGCATAGGTGGTTTTCTCTTCAACTACTGATCGTTTAGAATCAACCGAGGTTTTAGCTGGCTCTTCTTTTTTTACTTCTGCTTTTTCCTCAACCTTTTTGGAAGCCGGCTTTTCAGCACTGGTATCGATAAGGCACACCACCTCGCCCACAGCAACCGCATCGCCTTCTTCTGCTTTAAGCGTAATTATTCCGCTTTCTTCTGCAGGTAATTCCAGAGTGGCCTTGTCCGAATCTACTTCTGCAATGGCCTGGTCTTTCTCTACAAAGTCACCATCGTTTACCAGCCACTGGGCAATTTCCACTTCGGTAATGGATTCTCCCGGTGAAGGGACTTTCATTTCTAGGATCATTCTCTTTTTGATTTAAATATTCTACTTTGCCTGCGGGTCATGTTATTTTTCGATTTGTCAAAAACGTAATCGATCACTTGCTGATGCCTCAACTTGGAACGAACAGCACTGCCCGAGGCTGGCGATGCATAAAACCTCCTCGACGCCACCCTGAATTTCCTCGCCCCTTCGAAATGGGTGAATATATGCGTCCAGGCGCCCATATTCCGAGGCTCTTCCTGGGCCCATACCAGGTCGTCGGCTCCGTCGTATTTTTCGATTATATCGATCATTTGTTCGTAAGGTAGTGGGAATAGAAGCTCCACACGTACCAGGGCCACATCTGAGCGGCCAAGTTCTTCCCTTGTGGCAAGCAGATCGTAATAGAATTTCCCTGTACAGAATACAAGGCTTTTAACCTTTTTAGGACTAACCTTACTATCATCGATAATCTCCTTAAAACCTCCGCTCGCGAATTCTTCGACAGTTGAAACCGCTTTGGGGTGTCTCAGTAAACTTTTTGGTGTAAAGACTATCAGGGGTTTTCTGAAATTTGCTTTCATCTGCCTTCGCAGCAAGTGGAACAAATTAGCAGGGGTGGTACAGTCGGCAACATACATATTGTCTCGGGCGCAAAGCTGGAGATAGCGCTCCATCCTCGCCGAGGAGTGTTCCGCTCCCTGTCCTTCATATCCGTGTGGCAACAGCATCACCAATCCGTTCTGCAGTTTCCATTTATCTTCGGCTGCCGATATATATTGGTCGATCATGATCTGGGCCCCGTTGCTGAAGTCTCCGAACTGGGCTTCCCAGATGGTCAATGTATTTGGGCTGGCCATGGCATAGCCATAGTCAAAACCAACGACCCCATATTCCGATAAGAGCGAATTATAAATCTGGAACCGCCCCTGGTCTTTTGAAATACTGTTGAGTAATATGATCTCCTCCTCACTGTCTTCTACTTTAACCACGGCATGCCTGTGGGAGAAGGTGCCTCGTTCAACATCCTGCCCCGAGATCCTTACTCCATATCCTTCATCCAATAAAGTACCATATGCAAGAAGCTCGCCCATGGCCCAGTCGAGTTTGTCGCTTTCAAAAAACATCTTCTTGCGATCGCCTATAAGTCTTTCTATTTTTCGAATGAATTTTTTATCCGAAGGTAATTCAGTAATCACTCTGGCGATCTCTGATAGCCTTTCACGATCGAAAGTTGTGTCTATGGGGTCCATCATTTCCCATTCCCGTACAGATTGAAAACCACTCCATTCGTCGGCCATAAAGTCCGTAATAATCGTCTTATCTTCTTTCCTGGAATCCTCCAGTTCTTCTTCCAGGCTCGCTTTGTATTCCAATTCTAAATTCCTGACGTATTCATCGTCTATGATCCCCTCTGCCAGGAGTTTTTGGGTATAAATATCTCTCGGGTTCTGGTGCTTGGCAATCGTCTTATAAAGTTTGGGTTGAGTAAATCGGGGTTCGTCTCCTTCATTGTGACCATATTTTCTGTATCCCAACAGATCGAGGAATACATCGCCCTTAAATCTCATACGATACTCAAGGGCAAATAAAGAGGCGTGTACTACTGCCTCGACATCATCTGCATTCACGTGTAAGACCGGGCTCAGTGTAACTTTACCCACATCTGTGCAATAGGTGGAGGAGCGTCCATCGAGGTAGTTGGTGGTAAACCCAATCTGATTATTGACCACGATATGGATAGTGCCGTTGGTTTTATATCCGTCTAACCCAGCCATCTGGACCACTTCATAAGCGAGGCCCTGACCGGCTATAGCAGCATCGCCATGTACCACGATGGGTAATACTTTGGAGTAGTCATCCGGATAGTGCGTGTCTTGTTTAGCCCTGGTAATTCCCTCTACAACTGCACCAACGGTCTCCAAATGGGAAGGGTTTGGGGCTATGTTCATGTTTATTTTGCTGCCATTGTCCGATGTACGGACAGAAGTCCAGCCGAGATGATATTTTACATCTCCGTCAAAGATCTGTTCTTCATAATCCTTGCCTTCAAATTCACTAAAAATATCCTTGGCGGATTTACCGAAAATGTTGGTCAGTACATTCAATCTTCCCCGGTGTGCCATTCCCATGACAAACTGCTTTACACCTACTTCAGCCGCCTTCTCAACAATAGCGTCTACTGCAGGTATCAGGGATTCGTTGCCTTCAAGTGAGAACCTTTTCTGACCTACGTACTTGGTGTGCAAAAAAGATTCAAATGAAACTGCCTGGTTGAGTTTTTTAAGGATGTATTTTTTCTGATCCGTTCCGAATTGTGGATGGTTGGCATTGATATTGATCCAATCCTGAATCCACTGGACTCTTTCAGGATTCCTGATATACATGTATTCCACCCCTATGGAGTCGCAATAGATACGCTGTAGGTGATCGATGATCTGACGGAGCGTACTCGCACCGATATTTATAATTTCGCCTGCATTGAATACGGTGTCCAGATCTTCATTATAAAGTCCGAAGTTTTCAATATCGAGTGTTGGCCGGTACTGCCTACGCTCCCTTACAGGATTCGTTTTGGTGAATAAATGACCCCTGCTGCGGTATCCGTCGATCAGCCGGACCACCCTGAATTCCTTATGAACCGATTCCGGTATGGACACTTCTTCTCCATTGGCTACTATTTTCATCTCACCCCCAGCCAAAACACCTGCTTCATCAAGCGCACTCTCCATACCAAAGTCAAATCCCTGAAAAAATGCCCTCCAACTTGGTTCTACATTATCGGGGTTTGTGAGGTACCGATCGTATAAGTCTGCAAAAAAGGAGGTATGTGCCGTATTTAAAAACGAATACTTGTCCATATTTTTTCCCGTGGATCTGTTAACTAATAGGCCCAAAAATACAATAATTAATGCTTAATTTAGTTCTAGCTGTGGCCCTTTGGCCAAAAATCTAAGAACTCGTGTTTACACTTTCATCAGGCATGATTAAAAAGCTTATTCTGATCCTCTTCATGGGGGCGATGGCGTGGAGCGCTACAGCCCAGGGTCCGGGGCCTAAAAGTGAATTCTGGTCTAATGTTCGTTATGGAGGAGGTTTGGGTCTGGGATTCAGCAACAATTCCTTTACTATTGCTGTAGCACCTAGTGCCATTTACGAGGTGAATTCAATGTTTGCAGCCGGACTTGGATTGAGTTTTAACTATTCCAAATTTGAACCCACATCATTCGACCGCAGTGAATTTACGGCCGTTGGGGGGAGTATTATGAGCTTTTTTAATCCCATCCCCGCCATGCAGTTCTCCGCTGAATTCGAGCAGACCTATGTAAATAGAGAGGATACTGTGGTGGGTGAACAATTCAAGGATAGCTTTTGGTCTCCTGCACTTTTTTTCGGATTAGGAGTTGGCAACAGAAATGTGATGGCCGGAATGCGCTACAATGTACTATTTAGTACTGACAAGAGTATATATGCCAGTGCCTGGGCTCCTTTTGTCCGTGTCTTTTTTTAAGGCTATTCTTAGGAGTATCGCTCTTTATACCAGACTTTCTTCCAGATTCTTTTTAATAGTAAAAAACTGAGTTGTTCAGCTTTTTCCACTGCATCTTCCCCTTTCAGCCCGGCCAGGGCAGACTCAGGAATATCTACGATATAAAAAAGGTCGAGGCATTTCGGCATATTTTCCATGATCAGCCGATATAATTTTTCACGTAGCAGGCTAACCAGTTCTTGCGGTGTAATAGGCCTACTGATCTCGATTGATATGTTGGCAAGCTTAAAATCCTTATCCAGCTGAAGAAGCAATTTTTGATAGAGCTTATCAGATTCTGCATGTTGAAGCAGTGACAGACTATTTGGAAATTCGGGTAGCATATCGACGTAAAAGACCGATTGTTTAGATATCTTATGGCTGTTTGTAAACTATCCCCTCCTTCATTACAAAGACTACATTTTGAAGCGTCTTAACCTCCTTGGTTGGGTCGTTATCCACCGCAATTATATCAGCAATAAATCCTTTTTCCAACTGCCCCAGCGAGTCTCCCATACCCAGAAGTTCTGCATTGGTGACCGTAGCTGCTTTAATCGCTTCAGCAGCCGGCATTCCTGCTTCCACCATATACTGGAATTCCAGGGCATTCTGTCCATGTGGGAAGACACCTGCATCTGTACCAAATCCTATCGGCACACCTTTTTTATATGCCTTTGCAAAAGTTTGATGTATCTGAGCACCTACCTCAATTGCTTTTTTTGCCACTACCTCAGGAAAATAACCAGGTATATTAGCCTTTTCAACCACCTTTTTTCCGGCGGTTATTGTCGGAACCATATAAACGTTGTATTGCTTCATGAGTTCCATAGTCTCCTCGCTCATATAGCTGCCATGTTCTATGGTTTTTATACCCCCCTTGATCGCTCTTTGCATCCCAAGGTCACCATGAGCATGAGCAGCGGTTAGCATTCCATAGTCGTTGGCTGTTTCTGTAATCGCCTTTATCTCTTCGATGGTAAACTGAGGATTACTGCCATTTTTAGCCACACTGAGCACTCCGCCGGTGGCGGTGATCTTTATTACATCGGCACCTTCTTTATAGCGTTGACGCACTGCTTTGCGGCCATCCTCCGGAGAATTTATCACTCCATCCTCTGGTCCCGGATCGCCCATATTCTCCATTTTATAGCCATTGGTAGGATCACCATGACCTCCGGTGGTCGCTATGGATTTTCCGGAAGTAAAGATCCTAGGGCCTTCCACTACTCCTTTGTTGATCGCTTTTCTGAGGGCAATGTTCACCCCAGAACCACCCAGGTCGCGTACGGTGGTAAATCCGGCCATAAGGGTTCGCTTAGCATAGACGGTAGACTGTAATGCCACATCGGCCTCATTATCGGTAAATCTTTTCAAATATCGATCCGGGCTCGACTGACCCTCAATATGCACGTGCATATCTATCAGTCCAGGCAATACAGTCTTATCCCTAAGATCAATAATCATGTCCTGTTCACTTCCAACTATAAATCCGTTTTCGACACCGGTGATTTTATTCCCAGAAACCACTACGGTTACCTGATCTACAAGTTTGCCATTTTTAGTATCAACCAACTTGCCGCATTGGAGATAGATATCCTGACCGAATATGCCAAAAGACATCAGAAGAAAACTGTAATTCAAAATAATTTTAAACATAATAGCGCTGGTTTTAATATCGATTGGTGATTTCGAAATATATTATTGATTTGCGATCATTCTGTATTTTAGAATTAGATATCGGTTAACGGAAATTAAATATTTAAAAAAAATGCCATTAGCTAAGATTTCCAATGGGGTAATTACTGCATCTACCATTGCCAACTTTCACTTTTAAGCTTCATCATATATCTCACCCACGTAGCTTTTGTTGCCAGGTCCAGGCCGACTTCATAGCATCGTCTAGTGTTGATTCTGCTTTCCAGCCCAATATACGATTTGCTTTTGTTGTATCTGCATAGGCCTCAGTAATGTCACCCGGGCGACGCTCTACTATTCTGTAATTGAGATTCTTTCCGGAGACGCGCTGAAAACTTTCGATCACTTCAAGGACTGTACTCCCTTTTCCTGTTCCCAGGTTAAAGATCTCATAGTTGCCCTCCTGCTTATGATTCAGAATCCTCTCCAAGGCCACTACATGAGCTTTGGCCAAATCCACGACATGAATATAATCCCTAATACAGGTTCCATCGCTGGTAGGATAATCGTTTCCAAAAACAGAAAGTTCTTTTCTGATGCCAGCGGCGGTCTGGGTGATGAAAGGCACTAAGTTTTGTGGTACACCTATGGGTAGTTCCCCTATATTGCCACTTGGGTGTGCCCCAATTGGATTGAAATAACGCAACGAAATAGCTTTTAATTCAGGTGTGACGCTACAGGTATCACGAACGATTTCTTCCCCCATTTTTTTGGTATTTCCATAGGGCGATTCGGCCGGTTTAACAGGAGCATTTTCTGTAATAGGCATTTCATCTGCCTGTCCGTATACCGTACATGAAGAGCTAAAAATAAACGCTCCACCCGTAGCCGACATCCTTTTTAATAGATAAATCAAAGAATGGAGGTTGTTCTCATAATACAAGAGAGGTTTCTCAACACTCTCCCCTACTGCCTTCGAAGCGGCAAAATGGATAATTCCTTTAATATCCTGATGTCTTTCAAATAATTCACGGACTTTATCTTCTTCCCTGAGATCCAGTTTTTCGAATATCGGGGCTTTCCCACTGATACCGCTGATTCCCTGAAGTACGTCTTCTGAGGCGTTGGAACAATTATCGACAATAACGACTTCAAAACCTTTATCCTGTAGTTCCACTACGGTATGGGAACCGATAAAACCAAGGCCACC
>JBDNAQ010000088.1:0-23195 GCA_039768345.1 Flavobacteriaceae bacterium | reverse complement strand
TGGACGCTTGCCACATTGTTGGTGGTCCTGATCTTACTCTCAAATGTTGCGATCAAAGGAAATTTCGCGGAAGCCGAATCCAAATTGCTACAGGGAGATGACATTGAGAATTCGGTTCCGGAAACCGTACCTGAAGAAGTTCCTGAGGAAGTACCCACCCAGAATGGCGTGAATCCGATCGATACTATTCAGTAAAAATTGAAATATCAGTCTGAATATGCCAGCTCAAATGACAAGCTGGCATTTTTGTTTAACAAAATGTCAGTTTTAAACTCTGGCATAATTTCTGACAATCAGAAAGCGAAATTCGATAATCTAAAAACTATAAATATGGCTAAAATTAATATCAAACCTTTAGCAGACAGGGTTTTAATTGAACCTATGGAAGCGGAAACCAAAACCGCCTCGGGTCTTTACATCCCCGACACCGCCAAAGAGAAACCTCAAAAAGGAAAAGTAGTCGCCGTTGGACCCGGAACGAAAGACGAAAAGCTTACCGTAAAAGTAGGTGACACAGTTCTCTACGGAAAATACTCCGGTACAGAATTAAAACTAGAAGGCAACGATTATTTGATGATGCGTGAAAGCGACATTTTAGCGATTATTTAAACACTAAATTTTTGAAAATGGCAAAAGATATAACATTTGATATTGAAGCAAGAGACGGTTTGAGAAAAGGGGTTGATGCCCTGGCCAACGCCGTCAAAGTAACCCTGGGGCCCAAGGGTAGAAACGTAATCATCAGTAAGTCATTCGGTTCACCGGTGGTCACCAAGGATGGTGTTACCGTGGCCAAGGAGATAGAACTTACCGATGCCCTCGAAGACATGGGAGCCCAAATGGTAAAGGAAGTCGCGTCCAAAACAAACGACCTTGCTGGCGACGGTACTACAACAGCTACTGTTCTGGCGCAGGCTATTGTAAAGGAGGGATTAAAAAACGTAGCCGCAGGTGCTAACCCGATGGATCTTAAAAGAGGTATCGACAAAGCGGTGACCGCTATAGTTGCTAACCTAGCCAAACAGTCCAAAAAAGTAGGAGATAGTTCTGAGAAGATCAAACAAGTAGCCTCAATCTCCTCTAACAACGACGAAATGATCGGAGAGCTGATCGCAGACGCATTTGGAAAAGTGGGTAAAGAAGGTGTTATCACCGTGGAAGAAGCCAAAGGGACAGACACCTATGTAGACGTTGTTGAAGGAATGCAATTCGACAGGGGATATCTCTCTCCTTATTTTGTTACCGATTCGGAAAAAATGATCGCAGACCTCGACAGTCCTTATATTCTTTTGTTCGATAAGAAGATCTCGACCATGAAGGACCTTCTTCCTGTTCTCGAGCCGGTTGCACAATCAGGAAAACCGCTATTGATCATTGCAGAAGATGTAGATGGTGAAGCCCTGGCAACCCTTGTTGTTAACAAACTGAGAGGCTCATTAAAAATCGCGGCGGTAAAAGCCCCCGGATTTGGGGACCGCAGGAAGGCCATGCTCGAAGATATCGCCATTCTTACCAACGGAACCGTTATTTCTGAGGAAAGAGGTTTCTCCCTCGAGAATGCTACTATCGACATGTTGGGAAGCTGTGAAAAAATCACTATCGACAAAGACAACACTACCATAGTTAATGGTTCTGGTTCAGCAAAGAACATAAAGACTCGTGTTAATCAGATAAAATCTCAAATTGAGACGACTACTTCTGACTATGATCGTGAAAAACTACAGGAACGACTTGCCAAACTATCTGGTGGGGTAGCCGTTCTTTATGTTGGTGCTGCTTCGGAAGTAGAGATGAAAGAGAAGAAAGACCGGGTAGATGATGCCTTGCACGCTACACGTGCAGCAGTTGAGGAAGGTATTGTAGCTGGTGGAGGAGTGGCATTTATACGTGCCAAATCCGAACTGGCCAAAGTAGCTGCCGAAAATACAGATGAAGAAACAGGTATTCAGATCGTAGCCAGAGCTATCGAATCTCCGATGCGAACGATCGTTGAAAATGCCGGTGGAGAAGGATCTGTTGTTGTCGCTAAGGTCTATGAAGGAAAAGGAGACTTCGGATATGATGCCAAGTCAGAGAAATTTGTAGAAATGCTCAAGGCAGGAATTATAGACCCTGCGAAAGTAACACGCATAGCACTTGAGAACGCAGCCTCGGTTGCAGGAATGATCCTGACTACCGAATGTGCTCTTACGGATATTAAAGAAGATTCTCCGGCCGCTCCTCCAATGGGAGGCGGAGGCGGAATGCCTGGAATGATGTAATTTTTCATTCCGAGAATTCACACAAAAACCGTCCTGTTATGGACGGTTTTTTTTATGCTCCTTACTATCGTCACTACTGTCTTCCCTGTATTTACAACAGGGATGAATTTTATCATAGGCTTCTTCTGAGGCTTTTAGTTCCTGTGTATCATGCCCCACATTGACCAACGCAGTCTTAATATTCATCGAATTGGTTTTGCGCTCGTCTATAATCAGTGACAATTCGTGAGATGGAATATCCCATGATGCATACTTAACACCCTGTACCTGCAAGGCGGCTTTCTCTATTCGCATCTTGCACATTTCACATTTGCCGTCAACTATAAAAGATATCTTTTTATTCTTCTCCTGGGCCACTGCCGATCCGGCGATAAGGGCAAAGAGAAAGGTGATCAATATTTTTGTTTTCATCCTGTTTTTATTTTAAAGTTAGTCAAATTCATAAATTAAACCTGAAGCCAACATAATACATACTTCCCAATACAGGGGCATATACAATACTGGTATCAAAATATGGGCCAAAAGGATCATTAGCGGCGAGTACCGGATTCGGTTGCTTTACATCTGTGATGTTTTCCGCACCCACATAGACCTCGAACTTCTTTGAAAAGGCCCTTGTTACCTGGGCATTCATCAGACTATAGGGATCCGAAAAAGCCGTAAGCCTGAACGGTTCGGGGTTGGTCGAAGTATCTGGCAGCCTTTGTTTTCCCAAGCTATGCAGCGTATAATCAAACCGCCACTGTCCGCCTTTTTCAGTAACCGGAGTATTATAACCCAGGTTAGCAAAGAATCGGTTACGCGCCTGTAAGGGTTTTTGCAAATTTCCGCTATTATAATCGGTTCGCACGTCGTAATATTTATAGGCAGTACGCAACTCCAAACGGGGTAATACCTCGTAGTTGATCTCAAATTGTATACTATTGGCAATGCTTTTTCCATCGAGATTATAAAAGGAGATCTCAGTTGGCACCTCCCAATCAACGACGATCTGGTTCCGGAAATCGGTACGGTAAAAGTCAAGACTAATATCACCACTACGACCAAAAAGATCAAAACCCTGGAGGAAACTCAAACCAAAATTCCAGGCATCTTCAGGGTCCAAACCATATATACTGCCTCCGGAGTCCTGTAGTTGAATTTGACGGGAAGAGGCGAACAACTGTTGATTCTCGGCAAAAATATTGGCCGCGCGCCTGCCCCTTCCTACAGATCCTCTTAAGCTTCCTCTCTCCCATGGGGTATAGCGCAGGTGAAGGCGGGGGGTGAAAAAATTTCCAAGCCTGTTATGAAAATCCATCCTGATTCCCGCCGTAAGACTTATTTTTTCCAGATTGGTATAGCTGTACTCAAAAAAAGCTCCGGCCGATCGGTCTACCCTACTGTATTCATCGGTATTTACAATTTCATCATAACTATCATACGCCAGGGTAATTCCTGTTTTAAAGGTGTTCCTGGTATCACCGATGATAGAATTGAACAATAGGTTGGAGTAAGCCGAATTATGATCGATGTCATACCGATTGAATCCAAAATAGGACTCCTGTACATGACCACTGTATGCTACCTGGAATCCCAGGCTTTGATAGGGCATTTCAGGAAAAACATAGCCCAGCTTAAGAGAGGTATCCCAACGACTGGTCTCAATCTCACCGCCCCAGGCATTGGTTGTTAAGCGGTCGTTCTCCGGTTCAAAAATCGATTCTCCTATCTGTTTTTTATCTCTTAGATATCGAATATTAAAGAAGCTTATCCAGCCCCGATCACTGTCTTGAAATTGCCATCGGTTCATCAGATTGATCTGATTGGCCAAAGGAGCATCTAAAAATCCATCCCCATTGTTGTCTACTTTAACATCCCTTCGATTACCATGAATAAATAGACCTGTACTCCACTTTTCGTTCAATTTGCCATTAAGATGAGTATTGAGTTCCAATCGTCCATTTCTGTTGGCATAACCATTGATGAAAAGCAATTCCTCATTAGAGGGTTTTAATAGCTCCGTATTGATCTGACCGGATATGGATTCAAAGCCGTTCATCACACTACCGGCTCCTTTTGTGATCTGAATACTCTCTATCCATGTACCAGGGGTAAAAGTGAGCCCATAGGTCTGAGAGGCTCCTCTGACCATCGGAATGTTTTCCTGGGTAATCAAAAGATAGGGACTGGTTAGACCCAGCATCTGGATCTGTTTTGTTCCGGTAAGCGCGTCATTGTAATTCACGTCGATAGCCGGATTGGTTTCAAAACTTTCCGAAAGATTACAGCAGGCTGCTTTTAGCAACTCAGCACTATTGACCGTTACCACATTCTGAGTGGTATAAAAAGCCTTTTGCACCGCCTCTTTTTCCTGTTCCAGTACTACCTCATCCAATTGGTTATCCGGTCGCAGAAAATGCTGAATTATCCGAGGACTATCTATTCTCAAGGTATCTGGACTATATCCGACATGGCTTATTATTAGCCTGTTGTGCTCCGTAGAATAAGGAATACTAAACTTCCCTTCTATATCCGTAACGGTCCCGATTTGTGAATCCTGCCAATATACATTGACGCCAGCCAGACCCGGCTGATCTGCAGCACCAGCGGCTTCCCCGACGGTGCCGTTGAGCGTTTCCTGGGCAATACCTAATATGCCCAGCTGCAAGAATACTATGGTTATTAAAAGTTGTTTCATTGATTTTGATATACAAATTTGATTTTTTCTTAGAATGAGATACACTCCAGCTGGAGTGAAATTGATAAAGTGGTCAGATCTCATACGCGAATTACACGATTGCTGTAATCCACTTAAGATCCGACGGTAAAAATCAAATTAAGAAAACCTCATCGAGGAGTTGTATATCCTTTACACGAACCGGAGGTGGCGGATATTCAATGGGGGAAATCAGCTCGGGCGAAGTAAGCAGAAAAGAGCTGTAAACATAGTACCAACAGGCATTAAGGACCGTTGGTGAAAAGTCCAATTGAACTTTCTGCACTTTAAGCTGGTCATGGCCGTCGAAAACGATCGTTTGCTCGTCACAACAGGAACTCTTTTTGTCATCGCTTTGCCCGGGAAGGGAGTCTTCCATTTCCATGCCACAGCCATGCGATTCTCCGAAGACCGACATATCAACCAACCGGCCCATACAATAGTGTTCCTC
Source organism: Flavobacteriaceae bacterium (assembly GCA_039768345.1). Taxonomy (GTDB): domain Bacteria; phylum Bacteroidota; class Bacteroidia; order Flavobacteriales; family Flavobacteriaceae; genus JAHEJJ01. The sequence continues at coordinate 17,785 of JBDNAQ010000088.1, read as the reverse complement.
AACAGTCCATGAAAGGCTGGAAAGGACTACCAGAGCAGCGAGTAACTTTATGCCAAGATTCCGAAAGAATTTCATAACGGGTGTAAAACTACAAAAAAACATGCCCAAAGCAGTTAATAGCCATTGTATTAACGGAATTTTAGCGTATTTATTCCTGGCCCGAAGCTGCGAATTTTTATTTTTGGAAAAAGATAAAATGCATCAGGATCTTAAACCTCAGATTACGGCAATTTTGCATCAAACAGAACTTGATTCCACCACCCGTCTGGAAAAAGTCTGTACCCTGCTTCGCACCGGTATTCCCTATTATGACTGGGTAGGCTTCTATTTTAAAAATGGCAATAAGCCAGAATTAAAGCTGGGGCCCTATGCTGGTGAACCTACAGAACATACCATCATTCCTTTCGGAAAAGGTATTTGCGGACAGGTGGCAGAAAGCAATGAGAATTTCGTTGTGCCCGATGTGTCAGCCCAGGATAACTACATCGCCTGTAGTCTTAACGTAAAATCTGAGATCGTCGTTCCCCTGTTTAAAGATGGTGAGAATATTGGCCAGATAGATATAGATTCCAAGTCGCTTGATCCATTTACCGAAGATGACGAACGCTTTCTTGAATTCATCAACCGGGAAGTAGCCAAGATTCTTTAAAACTTTAGGGGTTTTGTTAATAACACAGTTACCCAATTAGCGGCAAAAAAATTACATTTGTTTCCTCAATCCCGCTAAAATGAGCACAATAAAAAAGGCCTCTACGGCACTGGTGTCTGTTTTCCATAAAGAAGGCCTTGAGCCAATTGTGAGAAAGCTTGATGATCTGGGCATAACCATCTATTCCACAGGTGGTACAGAAAAATTTATCAAGGAATTGGGAGTGCAGGTGATTCCCGTTGAGGAAGTAACCAGCTACCCATCCATTCTGGGTGGCAGGGTAAAGACATTGCACCCTAAGGTTTTTGGAGGTATTCTAAACCGTCAGGACCAGGAAAGCGATGTAGCCCAGCTCGAAGAGTACAACATTCCGCAACTCGACATTGTAATAGTTGACCTATACCCTTTCGAAAAAACAGTTGCTGAAGGAGCAGGTGAACAACAGATTATCGAAAAGATCGATATAGGAGGGATTTCGCTTATCAGAGCAGCGGCCAAAAACTACAAAGATGTATTATGTGTTTCCTCAATGGAAGACTATGGATCATTTTTGGACATCCTTTCTAAGGGCCAGGGTAGTACAAGCTTAGCACAACGGAAAGCTTTTGCCAGAAAAGCTTTTGATATTTCTTCACATTACGACTCCGCCATTTTTCAATATTTCGACGATTCGGAAGGACTGGGGTCTTTTAAAGTAAGTGAACAACAGGGCAAAGCGTTGCGTTATGGAGAAAATCCGCATCAGCGTGGGTATTACTTCGGCGATTTTGAAGCTGTTTTCGACAAGTTGCATGGGAAGGAACTTTCTTATAATAACCTTCTGGATATCGATGCCGCTGTTAATCTGATGGAAGAGTTTCGTGGCGAATCGCCCACCTTCGCCATTCTGAAACACAATAATGCCTGTGGCCTTGCCCGTCGGGCAACAGTTAAAGAGGCGTACCTCGATGCTTTGGCAGGAGATCCTGTTTCGGCCTTCGGTGGGATTCTCATAAGCAATACGCCCATAGATGCGTTAACTGCTGAAGAAATCCATAAGCTGTTCTGCGAGGTGGTCATCGCACCGGCATTTGATGAAGCTGCACTTGAAATACTCAAGGGAAAGAAAAACAGGATAATACTCATACAAAAGGACGCTGTTTTGTCTGATCAGTTGGTACGTACCTGTTTGAACGGATATCTGGTTCAGGATAAAGATGCCAAAACAGACAGTAAAGATCAGCTCGATTATGTGACCAAAAGCAAGCCTTCTGAGAGCGAATTAGACGATTTGATCTTCGCCTCCAAGATTTGTAAACATACCAAATCCAATACTATCGTCCTGGCAAAGAATGGCCAATTATGCGCCAGTGGCACAGGTCAAACCTCCAGGGTCGATGCGCTGAACCAGGCCATTCATAAGGCACAGTCGTTCAATTTCGACCTGGATGGTGCGGTGATGGCCAGCGACGCTTTCTTTCCTTTTCCGGACTGTGTGGAAATAGCTTATTCGGCTGGTGTAAGGAGTGTCATTCAACCCGGAGGATCGATTAAGGATCAGCTGAGTATCGATTTTTGCAACCAAAACGACATGGCGATGGTCATGACAGGTACTCGTCATTTTAAGCATTAATTTTACTACTTTTGTCGATAAACCAGTTCCAATAATCCTAAACCAAACTAATTAACATGGGGTTTTTTGATTTCCTGACCGAAGAAATAGCCATCGATCTCGGTACTGCTAACACGCTGATCATTCATGCCGACAAGGTAGTGGTAGACAGCCCTTCTATTGTGGCCCGAGACCGAATCACAGGCAAGATCATAGCTGTAGGGAAGGAAGCTAATATGATGCAGGGTAAGACACACGAGAACATAAAAACGATCAGACCGCTTAAAGATGGGGTTATCGCCGATTTTGATGCATCGGAGAAAATGATCAATATGTTCATCAAGAACATTCCCGCACTGAAGAAGAAATGGTTTCCTCCCGCCTTACGAATGGTTATTTGTATTCCCTCCGGAATCACGGAAGTGGAAATGAGGGCGGTAAAGGAGTCGGCAGAAAGGGTCAACGGTAAAGAGGTATATCTCATTCACGAACCCATGGCAGCCGCAATAGGGATCGGACTGGACATTATGCAACCCAAAGGCAATATGATCGTAGATATCGGTGGAGGTACCACCGAAATTGCGGTTATCGCTCTTGGAGGGATCGTTTGCGACAAATCGGTAAAAATCGCGGGTGATGTATTTACCAACGATATTATCTACTATATGCGGACTCAGCACAACCTGTATGTAGGGGAAAGCACGGCTGAAAACATCAAGATACAGATCGGTTCTGCCATAGAAGACTTGCAATCTCCGCCCGATGACATGTCGGTACAGGGGCGTGATCTTCTAACCGGAAAACCCAAGCAGGTGCAGATTTCTTTTAGGGAAATTGCTAAAGCGCTAGACAAGTCTATACTCAGGGTTGAAGATGCGGTAATGGAAACGCTCTCTCAAACACCACCCGAATTAGCCGCAGATATCTATAATACCGGTATATATCTGGCAGGTGGAGGTTCAATGCTAAGAGGTCTCGACCGCAGACTTTCACAAAAGACAGATCTTCCGGTCTATATTGCAGAAGATCCTTTACGTGCCGTCGTTAGAGGCACCGGAATTGCGCTTAAAAATCTGGAACGTTATAAAAGTATTCTTATAAAATAGGAACTACGTTTAGATTTCCGGAGTTTGATCAGAGTACAACTCGAACTGGAATTGACAATTAAAGGTGAATGCAGCAGATAATTAATTTCATTCTACGTTACAAAATAACGTTGCTGTACCTTCTCCTACTTACAATTTCCCTTGCATTTACAGTTCAATCCCATTCATATCATCGATCCAGATATTTCAATTCGGCCAACTGGCTCAGTGGCAGCATCTACAATACTATGGATGATGTCTCAAATTATTTTAGTCTGGGCGAGATCAATCGTGAGCTACTGGAGGAGAACCGCAGATTACGATCCTTACTCTATAATACGGAAGTAAAAGATTCTATAGAGCTCGATACCGCCGCCTTGAATTACAGCTTGCTTTCGGCACGGATCATCAAGAACAGTTATTCGAATCAGGATAACTATATTACTATAAATAAGGGGGAGAATCAGGGGGTCGAGCAAGACATGGGGGTGATCACTGCCCTGGGAATCCTTGGCATTGTAGAGAAAACCTCGAACAATTATGCAGCGGTGCAAAGTATTCTGAATACAAAATCTAATATCAATGCCAAGATCAAAGGCACAGATAACTTTGGCTCTTTAAAATGGAATACCAAGCGATTCGATGAAGTACAACTCGAAGACATCCCCAGGTTGGTAAAACTACTGGTTGGTGATACTATCGTGACCGGGGCGAGGTCGAGTATTTTCCCGGAAAACGTTCCTATTGGCACTATTAAAAAATTCGACCTTAATACATCACAAAGTTTCTACAATATAGACGTTCAACTCTTTAACGACATGACCAATCTGAAGAACGTATATATTATCAACAATCCTAATCGTGCTGAAATTCTCGAATTAGAAAATGACCTTGACAATGACCGGTAGTCGTTATTTTATCAATATTCTGAGGTTTACCCTGCTGGTCCTGGTTCAGGTTCTGGTTTTTAACAGACTGAATTTCTTCGGATTTATCAATCCTATGATATACATCCTGTTCCTCTATTGGTATCCGATAAAGGAAAACCGGGCTGTATTTATCGGCATAGGATTTTTATTAGGATTTGTCATTGATATCTTCTCAGACACCTTAGCCTTGCATGCCGCTGCAACGGTCAGTATCGCGTATCTAAGGCCTACCATCATGCGCTTTGTTTTCGGGATCAACTACGAATTTCAGAGTTTTAAACTTTCTAACACCACACGTGCACAACAAATTACGTTCTTGGCGTTATTAATTGTAGCACACCATATGATTTTCTTTACGCTAGAAATTTTTAGTTTGCCAAATTTGCTGGTAATTTTGAAGAAAGTTATTTTCACCGGAATTGGAACACTGATATTGTGTCTCCTTTTCAGTTCCTTATTTAGTGTTCAAAAAGAATAATATTGAAAAGGAATAGTTGACTACAAGCTGAAGTTCGGGTGTAACCAAAACAGATTTGTCGTATCAGAGTGATTGAATAAATGAAAAAGATCTTACTATCATCGATCATTATCATTATCGGAATTTCCTTTATAGGGAGGCTTTCCTATTTACAGATCTTTAGTTTCTCACCCAACCAGGTATTGGAGGACACTGCCATAAAGGCTATCTATGACTACCCGGAGCGCGGCTATATATACGATCGTAAAGGCAGGTTACTGGTTGCCAACCAACCCGCTTATGACGTAATGGTTATTCCGCGGGAGGTAAAACCCCTCGATACGCTGGAGTTCTGTCAGCTCCTCGGAATTGAAAAGGATAGGTTTATCGAAAAACTGCGTAAAGCCCGGGTATATTCTCCCAGACTACCCTCGGTGCTTGTACCTCAGCTCTCTAAGGAAGACTATGCACGACTGCAGGAAAAAATGAGAAAGTATGAGGGTTTTTATATTCAGAAAAGATCCCTGCGTTATTATAATACAACCAGTGGCGCCAATGTATTGGGCTATATCAGTGAAGTAAACGAGGCCGACCTTCTGAAAAATCCCTATTATGTGCAAGGGGAGCTCACAGGGCGTACAGGAATTGAGAAGCAGTATGAAGAAATCCTCCGCGGTAGGAAAGGTGTTAAATTTATCCAGAAAGACCGCTTTAACCGGGATATAGGACCTTATAAGAATGGGATCCTGGATACACTTCCCGAGCAGGGGAAAGAACTATATGTTACCCTCGATAAGACTCTGCAGGAATATGGAGAAAAACTGATGAAAGGCAAACGCGGAGGTATTGTTGCCATCGAACCTTCCACAGGTGAAATCCTCGCCCTCATTTCCGGGCCTACCTACGATCCTGCTTTACTGGTGGGCAGAGAGCGTTCGAGGAATTACAGTAAACTCCATTATGATACCATAGCGAAACCTACATGGGACAGGGCTATCCTTGCCGAACCTTCACCCGGTTCGCCCTTTAAGACGCTTAATGCTCTGATTGCCCTTCAGGAAGGCGTAATTAGGCCAGAGACCACGATCAGATGCTACAATGGGTTTTATGTAGGGAATACCCTTAGAGGTTGTCATTGCGGGGGTGGGATCCGGAATATGAACATTGGGATTTACAAGTCGTGTAACGCCTATTTTGCAGGGACGTTCAGGAAAATCTATGATAATTATGAGACCACCGATGAGGGTATGGATATTTGGTCTGCCCATATGAAGAGTTTCGGTCTCGGAAATTTCCTCGGCTATGACTTGCCCACCGGCAGACCCGGCAGAATTCCTGATAAAGATTATTACGATCGCGTTTATGGCGACAACCGCTGGAGCTCTTCCTATATCATTTCGAACTCTATCGGACAGGGTGAAGTAGCTGCAACGCCAATCCAACTGGCAAATATGACGGCTGCCATTGCCAATAGAGGGCATTACTATACGCCACATATCCTTAAAAAGATAGATGGCATACCTATCAAAATACCAGAATTCATAAAGCCGAAACATACCACGATCGATAAAAAACATTTCGATCCTGTGATCCGCGGCATGAGCGATGTCTACACCAAAGGAACTGCCAAATGGCTGCAAATACCCGGAATAGAGATCGCAGGTAAAACAGGTACTGTTGAGAATTACACCAGGATCGATAGCGTTAAGACCCAGCTAACCGATCATAGTATTTTCGTAGCCTTTGCCCCAGTTGATAATCCGCAAATCGCTCTGGCTGTTTTTATTGAACATGGCTACTATGGTTCAAGATATGCCGGACATATCGCCTCTTTGCTGATCGAAAAATACCTTAAAGGCGAAATTACCAGGACGGATCTTGAAAAACGTATGTTGGAAAAGACCCTGGAGCATGAATACGCTAAGCCCTATAGCGGAGAAGAATTCAAGATAAACGAGTATGTCTGGTAGAAGCGTACTAAAACGAGTCGACTGGCTTACTATTCTACTATATTTCGCACTTGTCATCATTGGATGGGTAAATATATATTCCACTACTTTTTCTGGAGACCAATCCTCCATATTCGATTTTGGACAACTCTATGGGAAGCAGTTGGTTTTCATCGGAATCAGTGTGGTGGCGATATTTATTACCCTCGCCTTAGAGGCTAATTTTTATGAACGCTTTGGCAGTGTCCTCTATATTATATCACTGGTCTCCCTGCTCGGATTGTTCGTTTTTGGCAAGACTATCGCCGGAGCAACCTCCTGGTACGATATGGGATTTTTCAATTTACAGCCCTCAGAATTTGCTAAAATTACCACAGCCCTTGCACTGGCCAAATATTTAAGTGACATACAAACGGATATCAAAAGGCCAAGGCATCAGTTGTATGCTTTTCTGATCATCCTTATCCCCGCTTTTCTGATCATACCTCAGCCAGACCCGGGTAGTGCCCTGGTATTTTTTTCACTCATATTTGTGTTGTTCCGGGAAGGCTTACCACTTTATTACCTGGCAATTGCCTTTTTAGCTCTATTGGTATTCGTTAATACGTTGATGTTCGGAACAACTTGGGTCGCGATAGGATTAGTCTTGCTTATTGCTATTTTCATGTTGGTTAAACGATCGAGTTTTAAAGTCCCTGTACTGCCGGTGGCCGCGGTTTTTGTAGTCTCGATATTGTTTTCACTGTCAGTGAATCTGGTCTTCAATAATGTATTCGAACAGCGTCACCGCGATCGCTTCAGCTTATGGCTTCGACTTGAAAAAGATCCGGATAAATTGGAGACCATCCGAAAGACTATTGGCTATAACACTTATCAGTCTGAAAAGGCCATCGAATCTGGTGGTTTTTTCGGAAAGGGATTTCTGGAAGGAACACGTACCAAGGGCGACTTTGTACCTGAGCAACATACAGACTATATTTTCAGCACAGTAGGAGAAGAGTGGGGATTCATCGGGACCACAGCTGTAGTCTTGCTATTTACTTTTCTGCTGTTGCGGCTTGTAAGTCTTGCTGAACGGCAAAAAAACGATTTTAGCAGAATGTTTGGCTATGGTGTAATCTCCATCCTGCTGATCCATTATTTCATAAATATTGGAATGGTAATAGGCATCTTGCCTACCATTGGAATTCCGTTGCCATTTTTTAGTTATGGCGGCTCAGGATTATTGGGTTTTACGGTTTTGCTCTTTATTTTCCTCAAACTCGATTCGAACCGGCTTAACGAATGGTTGTAAAACGCCAATCGTTTTTATTGGTTTCGGATTCGATCTCTCGCTCGAGTTGTTCCGGAAGGGACTTGAAAAAATTCAGTCCTGTTAATCCCTCTATCTGGTCTATGCTCACCACATAATCTTCAAGTGTGCCATTTGCAAAATGATTAGGAATCAGAAATGCAATAACCTTTAGGTCTTGCCCGGAGCCTCGTAATACTATCTTATAGTACCAACGGGGAACTGCAACATCTTCGTCCCCAATGGTTTCCAGATCGTTTTCCAAAACCCCAGCCGTTGCGATAAACAGTTCCCCGTATCGCTTACCCCAAATCCGTACCTGCTTTTCAAGTTCATTCCATATCCCAGCGTTGAAATCCGGATCCTGTGGGGAAATATTACTGGTATAAAAAGTTTCTCGGTAAGCCATTTCAGAAAACCTGCGATCCCCTGCAGGACAGAGATGCCCACGATCATATCCCGATCCCTTGTAGTTCCGCCAGGATGCTGATTTGGAATCGATATAGGGGTCTTCAATGAAGTCGGGGCGCTCGCGGTCATCATAGGTCAAATGGTCTTTTTTAAGCATATAGATTACCCACTCTGCCTGTTCATGCGCCTCGCTATAAGAAAGTGAATAATGATCATGTTCTACCACCTGACCAGTGGTGGAAGTAGGCACATAAAAAGAGGGCACTTCGGTTTTAGAGACGTCATCAGAGGAAGTTGAATAGCTCTGTGGAGTATAGAAATTTTCGAATATCCAAAAACCCACGATACAAATGATCAATAGTGTGGTGTAAATCCAACGATCGCGATGCCTTTTGTTCATGGGGCAAATTTAATATAATTTAGCAGCCATCGGCGGGCAGATATATCGTAAGGAATATATGTTATCAACGACAAATCCATGAATTGAATCGATATTAATAATTTGTTGAATATGCTAACTTGGAAAGAAGTGATCAACTACGCGGTTAAAGGGAATCCTAAACCCGATCGCAGGGTGGAAAAGTCGGAGGCAGAATGGCGCAAGCAGCTAAGCCCTGAACAATTCAGAATTACCAGAAAAAAAGGTACCGAATCACCGCATTCAGGGGCGCTTTGCACCAGCTATGATGCAGGGAAATATGCCTGTATATGTTGTGATACCTTGCTTTTCGATTCGACTATTAAGTTCGATTCGGGAACAGGATGGCCTAGTTTTACACAACCTATCAGCGAAAACGTGATAAAGTACGAAAGAGACACTACCTATGGCATGGTTCGGGTAGAGGTAATGTGCAATACCTGTGATGCCCATCTTGGGCATGTATTTCCTGATGGTCCTGAACCAAGCGGACTACGTTATTGCATTAATTCCGCATCCATGTATATCGAGAAAGAAGAAGCAGTATGAAAGATCAAAAAATAAAACTAGCCACATTTGGCGGCGGGTGCTTTTGGTGTACTGAAGCAGTATTCCAGGAAGTCAGGGGAGTTGAAAAAGTGATTTCCGGCTATACAGGCGGAACTGCTCCGGGGAAACCCACATACAGGGAAGTTTGTTCCGGACTCACCGGACATGCAGAGGTGGTTCAGATCACTTTCAATCCGGAGCTAATCTCTTACCGGGATCTCCTCCTTATTTTCATGACTACCCACGACCCAACGACATTGAACCGTCAGGGGGCAGATGTTGGTACCCAATATCGCTCAGTTATCTATTACCATGATGAGGCACAGCAGCAAGTGGCAATAGAGGTGCTTCATGACATCAAAGAATACTACGAAGAGAAAATTGTTACGGAATTAGCAATGGCAGTCACTTTTTACGAAGCGGAAGAAGACCATCAGGATTACTATAGAAACAATACTGAACAGGGATATTGCAGTTTTGTTATTACGCCCAAGCTGCATAAGTTTCGAAAAATGCATGCCGACAAATTAAGGCAGACCGCATAATTTGAACTGCCCAATTTTAGGCGAATATACTTCGCCATTTAATACCCCTTTTTGAGAATCAGGGATAAAGTGATATTCGCTCCGTTCTATGAAAGGTGATAATATCGAAAAAAGCGACCGGTGGAATGATAGTAGCTTCAAAGAGCACAGATCGGCTGTTATAATCGATTTCGATAGATTTTCCAAAAATACCACCCTGATCGATTATAGCACCTGGTGAGAAAATAACATGATCTTCGTTCTCCAGAAAATCTACATCTGAAACGATCCTGGAATAGGTTTCTTCTCCCCTTTCTTTTCCGTATTGCCAAACTTGCTGGATCGTTTTGTTGGTTTCATCGATCCGGTATTCTACAGCACGACTATAGGGACCACTTGAAACATAATTTCTGTTATCCCCATTATCGAACAACATAATATTCCCTTCCGGGGTGATAAGGGGCGCATGCTGATACCAACTCCACTCAAAATCCGGATGATTCACAATGCCTTCCAGGACCTGATTATCAGTGATTAGCTGACCATCGGAATCGAGGGGCTGCAATAGTTTTGAGGAGAGATCAACACCATTGCCAGACATACCCCAGTCCCTGTGGGGTGCTAATATCCATATTACTTCGTTATTGGAATCGAGCTTTACCAGGCCTTGAGTCCGGCCCGAAACAATTATCGTATTGTCCCTTTCATCAAAGAGAACCGCGTTAGCATGAAACCAATCAACAGGATCATTTGTCCAGCTTGTCCTCGTATTTTGAAGCGCCAGATTCAAATCCCATACGTTGATGATGTCTTTGCTTGTCCGTTCTATCTCTATTATAAAATCCTCAATCGTGGAGACCCCCATCTTACTTACTGTCACCAGAAAGTTGCCATTCGGTTTTTCGTGTACCTCGTGATGAAAAGAATAACCTGGCATGTCCCATGTATTAATTGTATTCCCGAAAAGGTCTACTTCATAGATCTTATTGATTTCCCCGCTAACACCAAAGCTATCCCCTCCTGAACCAAAATAAAAATTGCCATTAGACAGGCGTTCGACCCCATCATCATAAAATAAGGCTCCCAGTTCAGGGCTGGCATTAAAATCAAGATACCATCTGATCTCACCGTAGGAATCAAAAATGAAAGGTCTTTGAGGAAAGGTCGCTCCGTTATGTCCAAAATAACTAACCAATGTCATTCCATCGGCCATATCGTTCCTTTTAGATTCTTCGATCACGATATCTGGCATCACTCCTATTAGTGGTTCGGTTTGAATTTCAAATCGTTCCGTACCGAGATTTTCTCCGCTTCTGTTGTACAAGGTGAGGTCTACCAGATTTAAATGATCTGCATACAAACCATGTATGGGCAGGGTCAATTGAGTCCCGATCGATGGAAATTCATGGACAAAGTCAGATTCGGAGCCGTTCCGGCCCCTTATCCGCATACTCACCCTAACCTCTTCACTGGTTTCCAGCTCGATGATAGCAGAAAGTGGGGAAAAACCACTGGGGTTTAGACTTAAAAACTGGTTTCGAATAACATCTGTCCCGCTGGGTTCTCCGTTCGGATTTCCTTCATCATCACTACAGGAAACTGCAAAAAGCGTGAACAACAATACTGGTAAAACTGTTCTCAATCTAAATAGTGGAGTTCCAATCGAATTAAGCATTTGGTATGGTTGATTTAGTAGGTTAACAGATCACAGATAAAGAAGTGATCGCAAATAGTAAACCCTACTCAGCTGAATAGGGTTTATTATAATCTATATCAAATATTTTATCCTTTTACGCTGGCCAGTTTACCCTTTTTTATATTATTGATCTTAAGATCCTTCAAAACATTTACAGCTTCTTCAACATAAACGTCTCGGGCAAGATCCTGATGCCATCTGTCGCGCTTCTCCCTTAACACCTGATCTTGTGTGAAAAGTTCGGTTTCGTATTGCAGGGATTCAAAAGTGAGTTCTGAGTCGTAATCTGAAATGCTTTCAAAGTATTCCGATTGGCTCCTGTTCTTTTGCTCTTCGTTTTTATAGATACTATAATTTAAGCTCACAGTAGTTTTTTCCTGCTGTTCCTTGAGCCATTTGGCATTTTCTTCGATCAACTTTATCTGCGGATTAGATTTCATTCGCCTGGTACTGTTGGCAATAGTAGTCTCATAATCGATATAACCTTCCCAAAGATCATAGTTCGCAGGTGTTATCTTATCCCAACCAAGTGGATTTCTCTGGTCGCGTTCGCCTAGATCGATGTAACTATAGCGATCCGGGACCACAACGTCACTTTTCACACCTTCCAATTGTGTTGAGCCGCCATTAATCCTGTAAAACTTCTGAGTAGTAAGCTTTATTGCCCCGAGGTCTCCATATTCATTGCTTCTGACAATATTTTCCAGCGGAATAACATTCTGCACCGTACCCTTGCCAAAAGTTTGCTTGCTTCCGATCACAATTGCTCTTTTATAGTCTTGCATAGCTGCCGCTAATATCTCAGAGGCCGACGCAGATAATTCATTCACAAGAATAACTAATGGTCCATTCCATTGGATCCTTTCGTCCTTGTCTTCGTAAACATCTTTATCTTTTCCGGAAGAACGTACCTGAACGATCGGTCCGTCCTTAATGAACAATCCGGCCATTTCGACAACGGTTTTCAACGAACCACCTCCATTATCCCTGAGATCCAGGACCAGTCCTTCGATCCCTTCAGCCTTTAGACGCTCCACTTCCCTGGCAACATCAGTTGCCGCATTACGCTCGGTATAATCTTCAAAATCGACATAAAATTTAGGTAGATGGATCAAGCCAAACTTATTCTGGTCCTTGATCACTGTAGCTGACTTAGCGTATGATTCCTCAAGTTCTACCACATCGCGGGTAATGGAAATTTCGCGTATGCTTCCATCGACCTTTCTTACCGTAAGGTCAACAATAGTCCCTTTGGGACCCTTTATAAGCTTTATAGCATCGTCCAGACGCATACCTACAATGTTTACAGGTAAATCGCCTTCCTGTCCTACTTTAAGGATCTCATCCCCCACCTCTAACTGTCGGTCTCTCCAAACAGGACCTCCTGAAATAATTTCTACGATTTTAGCCCCTTCAGGTTTTTTTTGAAGCCTGGCTCCTATACCCTCAAATTTTCCAGACATGCTGATATCGAATTTATCCTTATCATCCGGAGCAAAATAGTATGTATGCGGGTCAAATTCATCAACGATGGTATTGATATACTGAACAAACCAGTCTTTGCGTTCAAGGTCGTCTATAAAGTCGAAAAATTCGTCGAGCGTCTGTTCTGTAGCTTCTCTTGCTTCCAACTCAAGGAGATTGTCTTCTCTGCTCTGGTAGGCTGCGTCGTTTTTCTTATTTTGATTCTCATCTTTTATTTTGGAATCATAAGTGCCGATAGTCGCATATTTTAACTGCTTTCTCCAGCGTTCCATCAACTCCTTTTCGGAAGCGGCAAAATCAACCTTCTCATAATCGATGTCTAAATGCTCTTCCACGGAGTAATCGAAAGGATCTGATAAGACAACTCTATAGATCTCTTTGGCCTGATTCATCCGAGTCATTAATCGAGTGTAAACCAAATTGAAAAAAGAAATATCTGTATTCTTTATCTGGTCATCGATCTGGAATTTATATTGTTCAAATTCCAATATATCTTCTTCAAGAAAATAACGTTTTGTGGGGTCAATGATATCGATGAAATCGTCAAAGACATTAGCCGAAAAATCATCATTTATATCCTTGGGTTCATAATGGCCTCGTTCGAGAACATAGGTGATAAGATCGAGTAATAATTTATCTTTATCATTAGTCTCGAAAGATTTACTCGTAAAACTGCAGGATGCAACGGCAATTATGATTACCAAAAAACCAAGAGCAAAATTCCTTTTCATGTACGTTTTTTTATTGTCGAAATACGTCTTTTAGGCTTCAAACGTCTAAAAAGGCGTATTTACCAGGTTTCAGTAATTCCAAATGAATTCTCTAATATACAGAAAAAACCATGCCAGTACTATGGCAGGCCCCATTAAATTTTTGTTAAACACCCCAACTGCGAAGCTCTAAAATGCCCATTATTACTGATGTTTGCCTTCGTATCCGGATACCGAAACAGGTGCTTCCCTCCTTGTCTGGCATACCATGGTTTATATGTTTAGAGAACCTTAAGGATTAACACATTTAAAAACGTATTTTTGACCTTTAAAGTATATTTTATGCCAAATCCGTTGATTCTGGTCACCAATGACGACGGAATAACAGCTCCGGGGCTTAGGGCACTTATCCGTTTTATGAGGGATATAGGGGATGTGGTTGTGGTGGCTCCCGACAGTCCGCAATCTGGTATGGGCCATGCCATTACCCTCGATAGTACCTTGTATCTTCAAGAGGTGAATCTGAATCCGAAAAGCGGAGCGATTGCGGAATACAGCTGCAGTGGAACTCCCGCAGATTGCGTTAAACTCGCCTTACAGGAATTGCTGGGCCGCAAACCCGACCTATGCGTGAGCGGTATAAATCATGGGTCCAATTCATCGATAAATGTCATTTACTCGGGAACTATGAGCGCGGCCATTGAAGCCGGCATTGAAGGTGTACCTGCTATTGGCTTCTCCTTATGTGACTATTCATGGGAAGCCGATTTTAAACCGGCAGAAGAAGCCGTGAAAAAAATTACCCTGGAAGCAATTGCTAAAGGCATCCCAAAAGGGGTCGTTTTAAATGTCAATATTCCAAATACATCTAATGGCCTTAAGGGTGTCAGGATATGTCGTCAGGCCAGGGCGAACTGGAAGGAAAAATTCGATAAACGAACCAATCCCATGGGCAGGGATTACTATTGGTTAACCGGCGTGTTCGAATTGCTCGATCATGGTGAAGATACCGATGAATGGGCTTTGGCAAACGACTTTGTTTCCGTAGTACCTACTCAATTCGATCTTACAGCACATCACGCCATACAAGATCTAAACAGCTGGATTCTCAATGAATAAGAAAAAAGAAATAGTAATAGGTTTTATTGTTGGCATCATCGCCAACTCTATCGGTACATTGTTATATATCTTATTGTTTTCAGATATGGGTATATCAGAAACATTCAAGGCCGCGAAAGAACAGGGTCACCTGGGCAGCTTGTTGGCCCTCGGTGCAATCCTAAATCTCCTGGCATTCTTTGGTTTTCTAAAAATCAGACGCGATCAGAGGGCCAAAGGCGTCTTAATTGCCACCTTGCTAACTGCCATGATTATACTCTATTTTAAAGTCACCTAATAATTCCGAACTTTAGCCTATGAAGTATTATATCATTGCGGGTGAGGCTTCAGGCGACCTGCATGGCTCTAACCTGATTAAAGCTCTCAGGTTTGCTGATCCGGAGGCTCAAATTCGTTGTTGGGGTGGGGAATTGATGGAAAAGGCCGGAGCAACACTGGTAAAAAATTACCGGGAAGCCGCTTTCATGGGTTTTTTAGAAGTCCTCCTTAATCTCAAGACCATTTATCGGAATATTGGTTTTTGCAAGAAAGATATCGCTTCGTTCGATCCCGACAGGATCATATTCATCGACTATTCGGGTTTTAACCTTAGGATTGCGAAATGGGCTAAGGAAAAAGGTTTTAAAACCACATACTTTATTTCACCTCAGATCTGGGCCTCCAGGGAGGGTCGGATAAAAAGCATAAAGCGCGATATAGACCAAATGCTGGTCATCCTGCCTTTTGAAAAAGATTTCTATGAGAACAAGCATCAATATGCTGTTGAATTTGTTGGTCATCCGCTGATCGATGCAATTGAATCTATGCCTCCGGCAAAGGATATGGATTTCAAAGAAGAGCATCAACTGGAGGCCAATAAACCGATCATCGCGCTCTTACCCGGTAGCCGTAAACAGGAAATAAAGAACATGCTCGATGTGATGCTGGAACTCGTGAGCGATTTCCCTGCTTACCAGTTTGTGATCGCCGGTGCGCCTAGCCTGGATCCGGAAGAATACAACACCTATCTTCATGGCAAAAATGTCAGCTTGGTCTATAATCGAACCTACGACCTGCTTCGTAATGCCCATGCGGCGCTGGTGACCAGTGGAACCGCCACTCTGGAAACAGCACTCTTTCATGTGCCCCAGGTAGTTTGTTACAAAGGCAGTTGGGTATCTTATCAAATCGCTAAAAGGATTATTACACTCGACTATATATCGCTGGTGAATCTGATCATGGATAAAGAGGTTGTTACCGAGCTGATTCAGGGCGAACTCAATGTGAAGAACCTCAGGAAAGAACTGGCAATGATCCTTGAGGGGCCACAACGCGATGCCCAGCTCGCAGCCTATGATAAACTGGAAAAAAAGCTTGGCGGAGGAGGGGCAAGTAAAAAGGCTGCAAGGTTAATTGCAGAAAATTCCTAATTTTGATATCCAGGATATGACTAACATACTTGGATGGCCCGTAAAATTCTGTTCCTGATCTTAGCCCTTTCTCTTAGCAACTGCATTGTTAAGAAGAAAACTACCTATGGCAAATCGAGAAGCATAACAGTTGAAGCTAAAGATGATACTGAGACGCCTGTAGCAGAAATGGCGGAGGTATCCGATGTGGGAACAACCGATAAGGCCGATCGGATTATCAACACCGCACTCACTTATTCTGGTGTCAGGTATAAATACGGAGGCACTTCTGCCCAGGGTATGGACTGCTCAGGATTGCTTTTCGTTTCATTCGGTAAGAACGAGATCGATTTACCACGTGTGTCGCACGAAATGGCAGGGGAAGGAAAACGTATCAGCCTGAACAAGGTAAGAAAAGGTGACCTTCTGTTTTTTAAAACCTCCCGTAAAGGGAAGCGAATTAACCATGTAGGTCTGGTAGTATCTATAGAAGAGGATGAGATCAAATTTATCCATTCTACCACTTCGAGGGGCGTTATCGTCTCCTCCTTAAGAGAAGGATTCTGGAACCTTTCCTTTGTGAAGGCTACCAGAGTGCTATGACATGAACCTTCTTCAATTTGTTGCCGTCAAACTCACTTTCTTCCTGGTGATCGGGATACTTATGGGATATTTTCTGGAACTACATCCCATTTCAGTGTTTATATCGACCGCCACATCACTTGCCATTATAGGCTTCCTGCATTTTAGAATCCAACTCAAAAAGAGATTTATCATTGGGGGTTGTATCGCACTTGCAACAGTTTTTATCGGGATGTCATCGGTTATTGTTCATCGCACTTTCAGATACACAGATCAGATCGATCAAAAAGAAAACAACCAGCCACATCTATGGAAATTAAAAATAAGAGAGGAATTAAAGGCCAGTTCTTATTACAAACGATACATAGCCAGCGTAGAAGTTCTGGATCAATATAATTCGGGTGGCAGAGTACTTTGCCGGGTGAAACTCAATGTTATCACCGATACATTGCAAGCAGACGATGAATTAATGGTAAGAGCTCCGCTATCCGAAATTCGTTCCCCTGAAAACCCTTACCAATTCAACTACAAAAAATATCTGAGCCACTTAGGCGTCACTCATCAGATCGAATTGACAAAAAGCAACTTTGTTATCACCGCAAGAGAGCCAGGCAGCATTTCAGGATGGGCCGAACGAGTGCGACAAGAGATAATTGAGGGGCTTGATGGGCTAGCTTTCAGTTACTCAGAACTGTCAATAATAAAAGCCCTTGTATTGGGATTCAGAAAAGATATTGATGATAATGTGCATCGGAACTATAAGGAGGCAGGAGCCCTGCATATATTGGCTGTTTCCGGTTTACATGTCGGTGTTATTCTGCTCTTCCTCCAGTATGTTTTAAAACCACTGGAGCATCTACGGGCAGGGAAGTCACTTAAACTTATTCTCTGTGTCGCATTACTTTGGGGCTTTGCTTTTTTAGCAGGATTCTCGCCCTCAGTGGTCAGGGCA